>NZ_CAOLGM010000057.1:0-26721 GCF_948475835.1 uncultured Escherichia sp.
CTCCCGTAGGAGTCTGGACCGTGTCTCAGTTCCAGTGTGGCTGGTCATCCTCTCAGACCAGCTAGGGATCGTCGCCTTGGTGAGCCGTTACCCCACCAACAAGCTAATCCCATCTGGGCACATCCGATGGCAAGAGGCCCGAAGGTCCCCCTCTTTGGTCTTGCGACGTTATGCGGTATTAGCTACCGTTTCCAGTAGTTATCCCCCTCCATCAGGCAGTTTCCCAGACATTACTCACCCGTCCGCCACTCGTCAGCGAAACAGCAAGCTGTTTCCTGTTACCGTTCGACTTGCATGTGTTAGGCCTGCCGCCAGCGTTCAATCTGAGCCATGATCAAACTCTTCAATTTAAAAGTTTGATGCTCAAAGAATTAAACTTCGTAATGAATTACGTGTTCACTCTTGAGACTTGGTATTCATTTTTCGTCTTGCGACGTTAAGAATCCGTATCTTCGAGTGCCCACACAGATTGTCTGATAAATTGTTAAAGAGCAGTTGCGACGCGGCTTTCAGCTCACTGTCGCGAGGTGGCGTATATTACGCTTTCCTCTTTCAGAGTCAACCCTGAATTTCAGGATTTTTTCTCTTCGTTGTTACGACCATCTTGTGAAGTGTTTCACGTTGTCGTCTCAACGGAGGCGCATTATAGGGATCCCAATTTTTTGCACAAGTACTTTTTTGATCTTTTTTTCTGTTTGTTGTTTTTTCACCCTTTTTGCTGCATTCGCACACAAAACGGTGCTTTTTTGCATACTAAAAGACTTGCACAAGGCCAATAATGCCCCCAAAGTCATTAGTAAATCATTTATTGCTGAGGTAAGTATGTCTGATGTTTTACGCCCATACCGCGATCTTTTTCCACAAATCGGTCAGCGCGTAATGATCGACGATAGCAGTGTCGTGATTGGTGACGTTCGTCTGGCTGATGATGTGGGGATCTGGCCGCTCGTTGTGATTCGTGGAGATGTACATTATGTACAGATCGGAGCACGCACCAATATCCAGGATGGCAGTATGTTGCATGTCACTCATAAATCCTCGTACAACCCAGATGGCAACCCATTAACCATTGGCGAAGATGTCACTGTTGGTCACAAGGTGATGCTCCACGGCTGCACCATTGGCAATCGAGTTTTGGTTGGGATGGGCTCAATTTTACTTGATGGCGCAATAGTAGAAGATGATGTGATGATTGGTGCGGGTAGTCTGGTCCCACAAAATAAACGGCTGGAGAGCGGATATCTGTATCTCGGTAGCCCCGTCAAACAGATCCGCCCGTTAAGTGATGAAGAGAAGGCTGGGTTACGCTATTCCGCGAATAATTACGTGAAATGGAAGGACGAATATCTGGATCAGGGTAACCAGACCCAGCCTTGATCATCTTCACTTTGTTCCTGAATTAAGTTTTCCGCTTCTTCTTCCAGATCCCAGCGATGCTGACGAAAACTCGCTAACCACTGTTCTGGCGTATCTCCAGTAAAACGATACGCCAGACTCTCGCCAGAGATCGCACATGTCAGTTGCATGCCATTCACGAGAGCGGGAAAACATACACATTTTTTATTCTCGTCCCACTCTTCTCTGTCCGGAAACTGGATGGCCTGATTCACGCGGACAATTCCTCCTGCAATTGCTTTATAACTGGTTCTACGTCAGGCAGAACACCGTGCCAGAGAAGAAAGGCATGAGCCGCCTGTGCCACCAGCATTCCTAAACCATCAGCATTACGCTTTGAGCCTCGCTGCTCACACCATGCCAGAAAAGGAGTTTTTCCTTTCTGATAGAACATGTCATAGCAATAAATGCCTGGATGAATGAGCGATGACGGGATCGCCGGAATATCACCACTGATGCCACTGGATGTTGCATTAATAATGAGATCAAACTCATGACCTTCCAGTTCGTCCATACCCAACGCCTGAATACTGCCAGTGTGCGCAAACAATTTAGCCAACTCTTCCGCGCGGGATACCGTCCGATTAGTGATTGTCACCGCACAGTCCAGGGAAAGAAGTGGCAGTAGTACGCCGCGAGATGCTCCACCAGCGCCGATGAGCAGAATACGTAAACCAGGACGGATAAAAGACAGACGTTCCAGATCGCTTAACAAACCTATACCATCGGTATTGTCACCCAGCAGGCGTCCATCTTCTAACCGCTTGAGGGTATTAACAGCACCAGCCAACGCTGCCCGTTCAGTAAGCTCATCCGCTCTGGCAAAAGCCTCTTCTTTAAAAGGCACCGTCACATTCGCACCTTTACCACCAGCACGAAAGAAAGCGTTCAGTGTGTTGATGAAATCATTGATGGGTGCCAACACGCGCCCATAGGGATGTTCAATATTCAGTTGCTGAGCAAATTGCTGATGAATGAATGGCGATTTGCTGTGGGCTATCGGATTACCAAAAACAGCATAGGTTTCCATTATGTTACCCCTGTCGAAACAGTTCACCCGTCAGGGCATCGCGGATTTCTGAAGGATTTAAACGCCCCCCCGTTTCACCAGGCACAACCGGGAACGCCGCGCCAAATTGTGCGCGAACTTCGTCTACTGTTCGACAAGGTGGCAATCCACTCAAGTTGGCACTGGTAGAAACCAGCGGTTTACCATAAGCCTGGCACAAAGCAACCACCAACGGATGGTCGGTGACTCGTACAGCAAGCGAATCAAAGCGGCCCGTCAACCAGCGCGGTGTTGTCGCAGGCGCGGGAAAGACAAAGGTGACAGGACCTGGCCAGCGGGAAAAAATGGTTTCACGCTGCGCATCAGTCAGCATGGTGTCATCAATATAGGGTTTAAGCTGCTCGTAATTTGCCGCGATTAAAATCAGCCCCTTATCAACCGGACGCTGTTTTAACTCCAACAGTCGCATCACTGCTGTTTCGCTATCAGGATCGCACCCGACACCGAAAACGGCTTCCGTTGGATAGGCGATGACACGTTCTTCATTGAGGACATCTATCGCAGCTGCGATAGCGTCTCCTTGCAGGTTATTATTCACGTTATTATTCCGCCGAAACCGGCTTTCCACATTGTTTACTGGCACAAAAGTGTTTTACACCCTGCGCGGTTTTCTTTTCGATGAGTAGTGGATAATGACACTCAGGGCATTCTCCAGCTATGGGTTTGAAGTTAATGGCAAATTGACACTCCGGGTAGCGATCACAGGAGTGAAATGTTTTGCCATAACGGGAGCGGCGCTGGACCAGATGGCCCGTCCGGCATTGGGGGCATGTAATTGCTGTTTCGTCCGGTTTATCGATAAGTTCGGTATGTTCGCATTCAGGGTAGTTACTGCAACCAATAAACATACCAAAGCGTCCCTGGCGTAATACCAGATTTTCGCCACATGCAGGGCAAACCTGCCCCTCCAGAACTTTGACAATATGTCCATCCGCTGAAGATTTCAGAGGACGGACGTAGTCACACGCCGGATACTGTGAGCATCCAAGAAACGGACCGTGTTTCCCGGATCGAATAACCAGTTCAGCCCCGCACTTTGGGCAGGACTCATTATTACGCACCGTGAACAGTGCTGATTTCGCCATAACAACTTATGCTGAATTAAAGAAATGATTAATTCAGCATACCTTCATTCACTTCAAAGAGTAATTCTTCCATTTGCTGGTACGCATTTTCGCAGCCCGGAATATTGAACAACACCATCAGGATTACCCATTTCAGATCATCCAGTTCGAACTCTGCGTTATCCAGCGCGAGCACTCGCTCTATCACCATTTCACGAGTTTCAAGGTTGAGCACCTGAATCTGCTCAAGGAAAAGCAGAAAACCACGACAGCTGGCATCCAGTCTTTCACACTCCTCAGGGGTATAAATACGCATGGAGAGTGGATCAGAGGCCAGTTGCATCGGTTCTGCCAGTCCTTCCTGATAATCCGCAAGCTTTTCCAGCCAAAGCAGGGCATTGTAAATATCTTCTCGATCAAATCCTGCGTCGGTAAGATCCTGTTCAAGTTTGTCTTGATCCACACGCAACTCAGCTTCTGTGTGAATATAGGTTTCAAACAAATACATTAGTACGTCGAACATGGCATGCCCTCCTCAATCGGACATAGCCGCCGGGTACAGCTGCGATCCATCCTGCTAACTCCAGTTCGAGTAGTTGAGTAACTACCTCTGGCACAGGTTGGCCGGCACGTTCAGCGACGACGTCAACAGGTGTTACCTCATCTCCTACGTTAGCCAGGAGCTCAGGAAATGGCAATGCCACGTCTTGCTGATCTGGTGAATAAAATGAATTTTCAGGGGCGTCTGGCAACCAGTGCAATCCAAATTGCAAGTTTTCCAGAATTTCTTCCGGTTCCGTCACAAGAATCGCACCTTGTTTTATTAACCAGTGAGGCCCTTCGCTTCCCGGATTCCCTATTGGACCTGGCAAGGCAAAAACTTCACGCCCCTGCTCAAGCGCACAACGTGCTGTCACTAGCGAACCACTGCGCAAAGCCGCTTCCACCACCAGTACACCTTTACTTAGACCACTGATAATGCGATTTCTTCGTGGGAAATTGTAAGCAAGGGGTGGAACATCGAGGGGAAATTCCGAGACGAGAGCTCCGCCATGTTCAAGCAAACTGGCAGCCAGTCGGGCATGGCGGCGGGGATGAATGGTATTAAGTCCATTCCCCAATACAGCAATGCTGACGCCATTTACCTGTAAGGCCGCTTTATGCGCCACACCATCGATTCCACGCGCCAGTCCACTTGTAATTGTCACTCCACGCGTCGCCAGAGTTTCGCAAAATAATCGTCCCCATCGCTCGCCATACCATGAATGCGCCCGACTCCCCACTATGGCAAGCTGAAATGAATGCAGCGCGTGCAGTTCTCCTTCAACAAACAGTGCGCCGGGGTAATCTGTCGTCGCCTGAAGTTGAGGAGGATAAAATTCGCTGTCCGCAGGGATTAAATGATGGTTGGGTTGCTCCAACCAACAAAGTGAGCTTTCGATACTCTTTCGCGGAAATGAAAGAAAGCGTTGTGCCTGCCGCAATGTAAGCCCTGTTTGCTGCAATCCAACCGCATCAATTTGCGACTGTTTTGCCAGCCAGTGAGCTATACGGACCATATCATCGCCGTACAAGCTGCTGATACTCATTAAACGCAGCCAAATTTCTGTATCGACCATCCTTATCTCCCTGCCATAAGCAGCCTTAGCAATCTTTGCGATTGGTCAGTGATGCTGTCAATCAGAGGGGGATTTGTCTAGAATAGAAGAAATAATCTTTCTAACTCCTGAACACATCTCTGGAGATTTATGTCAGTTTTGCAAGTGTTACATATTCCGGACGAGCGGCTTCGCAAAGTTGCTAAACCGGTAGAAGAAGTGAATGCAGAAATTCAGCGTATCGTCGATGATATGTTCGAGACGATGTACGCAGAAGAAGGTATTGGCCTGGCGGCAACCCAGGTTGATATCCATCAACGTATCATTGTTATTGATGTTTCGGAAAACCGTGACGAACGGCTGGTGTTAATCAATCCGGAGCTTTTAGAAAAAAGCGGCGAAACAGGCATTGAAGAAGGTTGCCTGTCGATCCCTGAACAACGTGCTTTAGTACCACGCGCAGAGAAAGTTAAAATTCGCGCCCTGGACCGCGACGGTAAACCATTTGAATTGGAAGCAGACGGTCTGTTAGCCATCTGTATTCAGCATGAGATGGATCACCTGGTCGGCAAACTGTTTATGGATTATCTGTCACCGTTGAAACAACAACGTATTCGTCAGAAAGTTGAAAAACTGGATCGTCTGAAAGCCCGGGCTTAAGGATAAGAACTAACGTGTCAGAATCACTACGTATTATTTTTGCGGGTACACCTGACTTTGCAGCGCGTCATCTCGACGCGCTGTTGTCTTCTGGTCATAACGTCGTTGGCGTGTTCACCCAGCCAGACCGACCGGCAGGACGCGGTAAAAAACTGATGCCCAGCCCGGTTAAAGTTCTGGCTGAGGAAAAAGGTCTGCCCGTTTTTCAACCTGTTTCCCTGCGTCCACAAGAAAACCAGCAACTGGTCGCCGATCTGCAGGCTGATGTTATGGTCGTCGTCGCCTATGGCTTAATTCTGCCTAAAGCAGTGCTGGAGATGCCGCGTCTTGGCTGTATCAACGTTCATGGTTCACTGCTGCCACGCTGGCGCGGTGCTGCACCAATCCAACGCTCACTATGGGCGGGTGATGCAGAAACTGGTGTGACCATTATGCAAATGGATGTCGGTTTAGACACCGGTGACATGCTCTATAAGCTCTCCTGCCCGATTACTGCAGAAGATACCAGTGGTACGCTGTACGACAAGCTGGCAGAGCTTGGCCCACAAGGGCTTATCACCACGTTGAAACAACTGGCAGACGGCACGGCGAAACCAGAAGTTCAGGACGAAACTCTTGTCACTTACGCCGAAAAGTTGAGTAAAGAAGAAGCGCGTATTGACTGGTCACTTTCGGCAGCACAGCTTGAACGCTGCATTCGCGCTTTCAATCCATGGCCAATGAGCTGGCTGGAAATTGAAGGACAGCCGGTTAAAGTCTGGAAAGCATCGGTCATTGATACGGCAACCAACGCTGCACCAGGAACGATCCTTGAAGCCAACAAACAAGGCATTCAGGTTGCGACTGGTGATGGCATCCTGAACCTGCTCTCGTTACAACCTGCGGGTAAGAAAGCGATGAGCGCGCAAGACCTCCTGAACTCTCGTCGGGAATGGTTTGTTCCGGGCAACCGTCTGGTCTGATAGTCCACTCTTCTAAGCCCGGTCTTGCCGGGCGTTTTTATACTTATGAAAAAACAACGTAATTTACGTAGCATGGCGGCCCAGGCCGTTGAACAAGTCGTCGAGCAAGGGCAATCATTAAGCAACATTCTGCCACCGCTCCAGCAAAAAGTTTCCGATAAAGACAAAGCACTTCTTCAAGAGTTGTGCTTTGGCGTACTGCGTACGCTTTCGCAGTTAGACTGGCTGATTAATAAGTTAATGGCCCGTCCGATGACCGGCAAACAGCGGACCGTGCATTACCTGATTATGGTTGGTTTGTATCAACTGCTTTATACCCGCATTCCACCTCATGCTGCGCTGGCTGAAACGGTTGAAGGCGCTATCGCAATTAAGCGTCCGCAACTTAAAGGGTTGATAAACGGTGTATTACGCCAGTTCCAGCGTCAGCAAGAAGAGTTATTAGCCGAGTTTAATGCCAGTGATGCACGTTATCTGCATCCTTCCTGGTTGCTGAAGCGTCTGCAAAAAGCGTATCCAGAGCAGTGGCAATCCATCGTCGAAGCCAATAACCAGCGTCCGCCAATGTGGCTGCGCGTTAATCGTACGCATCATTCCCGCGACAGCTGGCTTGCATTGTTGGATGAAGCAGGAATGAAAGGTTTCCCGCATGCGGATTACCCTGATGCTGTACGGCTGGAAACACCTGCACCTGTTCATGCGCTACCTGGTTTTGAAGACGGATGGGTTACCGTTCAGGATGCATCAGCACAAGGTTGCATGACCTGGCTTGCGCCACAAAACGGTGAACACATTCTGGATCTTTGTGCCGCCCCCGGCGGTAAAACAACGCATATCCTTGAGGTGGCACCAGAAGCGCAGGTTGTTGCGGTTGATATTGACGAACAGCGCCTCTCTCGCGTTTACGACAATTTAAAACGCCTTGGTATGAAAGCGACCGTGAAACAAGGTGATGGCCGCTACCCTTCCCAATGGTGTGGCGAGCAACAGTTTGATCGCATTTTATTAGATGCGCCTTGTTCAGCAACCGGTGTGATTCGTCGCCATCCGGATATTAAATGGTTACGTCGCGATCGCGATATCCCGGAACTCGCGCAATTGCAGTCTGAAATTCTCGACGCCATTTGGCCGCATTTAAAATCCGGTGGAACCCTGGTCTATGCCACCTGTTCGGTGTTACCGGAAGAGAATAGCCTGCAGATTAAAGCCTTTTTGCAACGTACCGCTGATGCCGAACTTTGCGAAACAGGAACACCAGAGCAACCGGGTAAACAAAATCTGCCTGGTGCCGAAGAGGGCGACGGCTTCTTTTACGCTAAGCTAATCAAAAAGTGATGAGATAACGGGTCGCGACTGATGAAAATTATCATTCTGGGTGCCGGCCAGGTTGGCGGCACACTGGCGGAAAACCTGGTTGGCGAGAACAACGATATCACTGTTGTCGATACCAACGGTGAGCGTCTGCGGACCTTGCAGGATAAATTTGACCTGCGAGTCGTGCAGGGGCATGGCTCTCATCCACGCGTATTGCGGGAGGCAGGTGCCGACGACGCCGATATGCTGGTTGCTGTAACCAGTTCAGATGAAACCAATATGGTTGCCTGCCAGGTAGCCTACTCACTTTTCAACACCCCTAATCGCATCGCTCGCATCCGCTCACCAGACTACGTGCGCGATGCCGATAAGCTATTTCATTCAGATGCTGTACCGATTGATCATCTGATCGCACCAGAGCAGTTGGTTATCGATAATATTTACCGACTGATTGAGTATCCCGGCGCATTGCAGGTGGTGAACTTCGCTGAGGGTAAAGTCAGCCTCGCTGTGGTTAAAGCCTATTATGGCGGCCCGCTGATTGGTAACGCACTTTCGACCATGCGCGAACATATGCCACATATCGATACTCGTGTGGCAGCAATTTTCCGCCACGATCGCCCCATTCGTCCACAAGGTTCGACCATTGTGGAAGCTGGTGATGAAGTGTTCTTTATTGCCGCTTCACAGCATATCCGTGCGGTGATGAGTGAATTACAGCGACTGGAAAAACCGTATAAGCGGATCATGCTGGTTGGTGGCGGTAATATCGGTGCAGGGCTGGCGCGTCGTCTGGAAAAAGATTACAGCGTTAAACTCATCGAACGTAATCAGCAGCGCGCTGCCGAACTGGCGGAAAAGTTGCAGAATACGATCGTCTTTTTTGGTGATGCGTCGGATCAAGAACTGCTGGCCGAAGAACATATCGATCAAGTTGATCTGTTTATTGCCGTCACCAACGATGACGAGGCCAATATCATGTCCGCCATGCTTGCCAAACGTATGGGTGCGAAAAAGGTGATGGTATTGATCCAGCGTCGCGCTTATGTGGATCTGGTTCAGGGGAGCGTGATCGATATTGCGATTTCACCACAACAAGCAACTATTTCTGCGTTGCTTAGCCATGTGCGAAAAGCAGATATTGTTGGTGTTTCCTCATTGCGCCGCGGCGTAGCAGAAGCTATTGAAGCCGTTGCTCACGGTGATGAAAGCACCTCACGCGTTGTCGGCAGAGTCATTGACGAAATCAAGCTACCGCCAGGAACGATTATTGGAGCGGTGGTACGTGGAAACGACGTGATGATTGCCAATGACAATCTGCGCATTGAGCAAGGCGATCACGTAATTATGTTCCTCACAGATAAAAAGTTTATTACCGACGTCGAAAGACTCTTCCAGCCAAGCCCTTTCTTCTTGTAATTAATAAGGCGTCTAATGACGCCTTATTATTTCCCTTTGATTATCAAGGATTAATTAAATTCATTCCTGGCAGGAAAATGGCTTAACATTTGTTAGACTTATGGTTGTCGGCTTCATAGGGAGAATAACATGAGCATTATTAAAGAATTTCGCGAATTTGCGATGCGCGGGAACGTGGTGGATTTGGCGGTGGGTGTCATTATCGGTGCGGCATTCGGGAAGATTGTATCTTCACTGGTTGCCGATATCATCATGCCACCTCTGGGCTTATTAATTGGCGGGATCGACTTTAAACAGTTTGCTGTCACGCTACGCGATGCGCAGGGGGATATCCCTGCTGTTGTGATGCATTACGGTGTCTTCATTCAAAACGTCTTTGATTTTCTGATTGTGGCCTTTGCCATCTTTATGGCGATTAAGCTAATCAACAAACTGAATCGGAAAAAAGAAGAACCAGCAGCCGCACCAGCACCAACTAAAGAAGAAGTATTACTGACAGAAATTCGTGATTTGCTGAAAGAGCAGAATAACCGCTCTTAACAAACGCCTGAAAGCAGAAGGCCAGTGGTAAAAAAGTGATTTACTTTCTTGCCACTGGCCTCCCAGTTCCCCCGATTGCCATGTTTTCCTTTTCGCATGTAACTGCCTTTCCCTTTCTTATTTTTCTCTACTCGCTGTCGGAATAAGGGATCATGTAGTAATGCTTCTATCGCATTATCCTTTATCTGCCCTTTAGTATGCTGATATCGGCTCATAAAAACTCCAGTTGGTTATTTAACGGCGCGAGTGTAATCCTGTCAGTGCAAAAAATCAACAGCCACTCTTAACGCCACTCGCCCCTTGTTCAAGAGCTTCAAGAATCGAGCAATAAACACTGCTATGGGCGGTCCCACAACAGGCATCGTTAAGGCGTTGCAAGGAACGCTGCATACTCTGCAACTCGGCTATCCGTGCTTCGACTTCCTGCAATCTTTCCTGCACAATGCCTTTTGACTCCTGACAGGTATGGTGTTCAGGATCGATACGGATCGACAGCAACTCGCGGATCGACTCCAGACTGAAACCTAGTTGTCTGGCATGGCGGATAAATTTCAATCGCTGGAGATCGCTTTCGGTATACAGGCGAAACCCACCTTCAGTACGCACTTCATGCTCCATCATCTGCTGTTTTTCGTAATAACGAATCGTGTCGGGTGTTACTTCCGCCATTTTTGCCAGCTCACCAATGCGATACATACATACTCCACTAGTTATCGTTGATTTTATTCAACAACTTGTCAGCATAATCGCCGCGTAAAAAATCGGTACTCAGTCCAGCTTGTCGCAGCTTCAATTCCAGTAATGACAATCGACGGCTAACCTCTTGATATTGCGGATCATCGTGACGGATACCTTTGAGAATATCCAGAAGCTGAATTGCTTCCCTCCGTTGCTCAAGTTCTGGCGGTAAGCAACCGGCATTCTTCAACAAGCGATACCCCGCACGTAATTCCGGTGGCACGTGAGAATCATCATCCAGTATCAATGGTTCGCCGCTACCTGCCAGGTTATCAAACTCACCTTTCGCTTGCGCTTCTGCTATATGACGCTCTGCCCACTGGTCAAGTAACCACATATATACTCCAGGGGATGAACAAAAAGAGTACAGCTATTGTAGATAAGTGGGGATGCTACGGGTATAAAAAAACCCGCCGGGGCGGGTTTTTTTACGTTGCTTCAGATTACTCTGCAGCAGCTTCTGCTTTCTCTGAACGATCAACCAGCTCGATGTAAGCCATCGGCGCGTTGTCGCCTGCACGGAAGCCACACTTCAGAATACGAGTGTAACCACCGGCACGGCTCGCGAAACGCGGGCCCAGTTCGTTAAACAGTTTTGCCACGATCTCGTTATCACGAGTACGGGCGAATGCCAGACGACGATTAGCAACGCTATCAGTCTTGGCAAGAGTAATCAGCGGCTCAACTACGCGGCGCAGCTCTTTCGCTTTAGGCAGAGTCGTCTTGATGATTTCATGACGAACCAGTGAACCTGCCATATTGCGGAACATAGCCTGGCGATGGCTGCTGTTGCGGTTCAGTTGACGACCACTCTTACGATGGCGCATGACCTTATCCTTCTCAGTAAAACCTTAACCTGTGATCCGGTTACTCGTCAGCGATGCTTGCCGGTGGCCAGTTTTCCAGGCGCATGCCCAGAGACAGTCCACGGGAAGCCAGCACGTCTTTAATCTCAGTAAGAGATTTTTTACCAAGGTTAGGCGTTTTAAGGAGCTCAACCTCGGTACGTTGTACCAGATCACCGATATAGTGGATAGCTTCTGCTTTAAGGCAGTTAGCAGAGCGGACAGTCAATTCCAGATCGTCAACAGGGCGCAGCAGGATCGGATCGAACTCTGGTTTCTCTTCTTTCACTTCAGGCTGACGTACATCACGTAAGTCAACGAAAGCTTCCAGTTGTTCAGCCAGAATGGTTGCCGCACGACGAATCGCCTCTTCAGGATCGATTGTGCCGTTGGTTTCCATTTCGATGACCAGCTTGTCCAGGTCGGTACGCTGTTCTACACGCGCTGCTTCAACATTGTAGGCAATACGCTCCACAGGGCTGTAGCATGCGTCGACCAGCAGACGGCCGATTGGGCGCTCATCTTCTTCCGAATGAATTCGGGTAGAAGCCGGCACATAACCACGACCGCGCTGAACTTTGATACGCATGCTAATAGACGCGTTCTCATCGGTCAGGTGGCAGATCACGTGCTGCGGCTTGACGATTTCGACATCACCGTCGTGGGTGATATCGGCTGCAGTCACAGGGCCAATGCCAGATTTATTCAAGGTAAGAATAACTTCATCTTTGCCCTGAACTCTCACCGCCAGCCCTTTCAGGTTGAGCAGGATTTCCAGGATATCTTCCTGAACGCCTTCTTTGGTGCTGTACTCATGTAGTACACCATCAATCTCAACCTCGGTCACCGCGCAACCCGGCATCGATGAGAGCAGAATACGGCGCAGTGCGTTACCCAGAGTATGGCCAAAGCCACGCTCTAAAGGCTCAAGGGTCACCTTGGCGTGCGTCGAACTCACTTGCTCGATATCAACCAGGCGCGGTTTTAGAAACTCTGTCACAGAACCCTGCATTGTGTCCTCTCTTTGGTACTAAGCTTTACTTGGAGTAAAGCTCGACGATCAGGTGTTCGTTAATGTCCGCAGACAGATCAGAACGCTCCGGCTTACGCTTAAACGTACCTTCCATCTTGCCAGCATCAACTTCCAGCCAGGTTGGCTTTTCACGCTGCTCAGCCAGCTCCAGAGCGGCTTTCACGCGAGACTGCTTCTTCGCTTTCTCACGAATGCTTACAACGTCATTCGGACTAACCTGATAAGAAGCGATGTTAACAACACGACCGTTTACCATAATTGCTTTATGGCTAACCAGCTGACGTGCTTCTGCACGAGTGGCACCGAAGCCCATACGGTATACAACGTTGTCCAGACGACCTTCCAGCAGAGCCAACAGGTTTTCACCGGTGTTGCCTTTCAGACGTGCTGCTTCTTTGTAGTAGTTACGGAACTGACGCTCCAGCACACCATAGATACGGCGAACTTTTTGCTTTTCACGCAACTGCACACCATAGTCAGACAGACGCGGTTTACGCGCACCGTGCTGGCCAGGAGCTTGTTCAATTTTACACTTGGTATCGATCGCGCGAACGCCAGACTTAAGGAATAAGTCGGTGCCCTCACGACGGCTCAGCTTGAGCTTAGGACCCAAATATCTTGCCATTTTCTTTCTCCAACAAACCTGGAAAACGAGGCGTTATACGCGACGTTTTTTCGGCGGACGACAACCGTTATGAGGGATCGGAGTCACATCAGTAATATTAGTGATGCGGAAACCTGCGGCGTTCAGAGCACGAATAGTAGATTCGCGGCCTGGACCCGGACCTTTAACCATAACTTCCAGATTCTTGATGCCGTATTCTTTCACGGCGTCAGCGCAACGCTCTGCTGCAACCTGAGCTGCAAACGGAGTGGATTTGCGAGAACCACGGAAACCGGAACCACCGGCTGTTGCCCAACCCAACGCGTTACCCTGACGATCAGTGATAGTCACGATGGTGTTGTTGAAAGAAGCATGGATATGAGCCACGCCGTCAGAGACTTGTTTTCTTACACGTTTACGTGCACGAATTGGTGCCTTTGCCATTATTCAATCACCCCGATTATTTCTTGATCGGTTTGCGCGGACCCTTACGGGTACGTGCGTTGGTCTTGGTACGCTGACCGCGAACCGGGAGACCACGACGATGACGCAAACCGCGATAGCAACCAAGATCCATCAGGCGCTTGATGCTCATGCTGATTTCACGGCGCAGATCACCTTCAACGACAAATTTGGCAACTTCGTCACGCAGCGTGTCGATTTGTCCTTCAGACAGCTCACTGATCTTAACATCTTCAGCGATACCCGCTGCAGCCAGGATGGCTTTAGAACGGGTCTTGCCGACGCCATAAATCGAAGTTAATGCGATTACGGCATGCTTATGATCAGGAATGTTAATGCCTGCTATACGGGCCACTATGCACTCCTACTATTTAATATGTACGTTCCATGCTGAAAAGCCCGTTTTCAGGATACTCAAATGGAAACGCACAGACATACAAAAGATTGGCTGGCTAATCTAGCCAGCTCAACCCAACTTTGCAAGAAAAATATGCGAAAAAATCAGCCTTGGCGCTGTTTATGCTTCGGCTCGGCACTGCAAATCACACGGATGACACCATCACGCTTAACGATTTTGCAGTTACGGCATAATTTCTTGACGGAAGCACGAACTTTCATTTTTACTCTCCGTAACTTCTCGGGCGACCAATTATCGGCCGTAGCCTTTCAGGTTCGCCTTCTTCAATGCAGACTCATACTGACTGGACATCATCAGAGTTTGCACTTGAGCCATAAAGTCCATAATCACGACAACAACGATAAGCAGTGAGGTCCCACCGAAGTAGAACGGTACTTTCATTGCATCACGCATGAACTCCGGGATCAGGCAGATAAAGGTAATATACAGCGCACCAACCAGGGTCAGGCGGGTCATTACTTTATCGATATACTTCGCCGTTTGCTCTCCCGGACGAATTCCTGGTACAAATGCACCGGACTTCTTCAGGTTATCTGCTGTTTCACGCGGGTTGAAAACCAACGCCGTGTAGAAGAAACAGAAGAAGATGATTGCAGACGCATAGAGTAACACATAAAGCGGTTGCCCAGGCTGCAAATACAGCGAAATTGTTGTCAGCCAGTTCCAACCAGTACCGCCCCCGAACCATGACGCGATGGTCGCCGGGAACAGAATAATACTGGAAGCGAAGATTGCCGGGATTACCCCCGCCATATTCACTTTCAGCGGTAAATGTGTGCTCTGTGCAGCATAGACACGACGACCTTGCTGACGTTTCGCGTAGTTTACCACAATGCGGCGTTGACCACGCTCAACAAATACAACAAAGAACGTCACTGCAAATACTAATACTGCAACCAACAGCAACACGAGGAAGTGCAGGTCGCCTTGACGCGCTTGCTCGATAGTATGGGCAATGGCTGGCGGGAGTCCCGCGACAATACCGGCGAAGATAATGATTGAAATACCGTTGCCGATACCTCGTTCAGTAATCTGTTCGCCCAACCACATCAGGAACATCGTTCCTGTGACCAGACTTACAACAGCGGTGAAGTAGAATGCAAAGCCTGGGTTAATCACCAGGCCTTGCATACCAGGCATATTCGGCAGACCGGTAGCAATACCGATCGACTGGAATATTGCCAGCACCAGAGTACCGTAACGGGTGTACTGGCTGATCTTACGACGACCAGACTCCCCTTCTTTCTTAATTTCTGCCAACGTTGGGTGAACCACCGTCAGCAGCTGGATAATGATCGACGCCGAAATATACGGCATGATCCCCAGAGCAAAGATAGAAGCACGGCTGAGAGCACCACCAGAGAACATGTTAAACATCTCAATGATGGTGCCTCGCTGTTGCTCAAGCAGTTTGGCAAGTACAGCGGCATCAATACCAGGGATCGGAATAAAAGAGCCAATACGGAACACAATCAGCGCACCGATAACAAACAGCAGTCTGCGTTTCAGCTCGCCTAAGCCACCTTTGGCACTTTGAAAATCTAATCCCGGTTGTTTAGCCATCTGCTACTTATTCCTCGATTTTACCGCCAGCAGCTTCGATAGCAGCACGAGCGCCTTTAGTAACACGCAGGCCACGAACAGTTACCGGAGTCGTTACTTCGCCAGCCAGGATCACTTTCGCGAACTCGATCTGGATACCGATAATGTTAGCCGCTTTCAGCGTGTTCAGGTCTACAACACCGCCTTCTACTTTAGCCAGGTCAGACAGACGAACTTCGGCTGTAATCGCTGCTTTACGAGAAGTGAAGCCGAATTTCGGCAGACGACGGTACAGAGGCATCTGACCACCCTCGAAACCGCGACGTACGCCACCGCCAGAACGAGATTTCTGACCTTTGTGACCACGACCACCGGTTTTACCGAGGCCAGAACCGATACCACGACCCAGGCGTTTACCCGCCTTTTTGGAGCCTTCGGCCGGAGACAGAGTATTTAAACGCATCTCTTACTCCTCAACTTTAACCATGAAGGAAACCGCGTTGATCATACCGCGAATAGCAGGAGTATCCTCGCGCTCTACGGTGTGACCAATACGACGCAGACCCAGGCCAAGCAGCGTTGCCTTGTGTTTCGGCAGACGACCGATTGCACTGCGGGTTTGAGTAATTTTAATAGTCTTTGCCATGGTTTATTTCCCCAGAATTTCTTCAACGGATTTACCACGCTTGGCAGCGACCATTTCTGGAGAATTCATATTTTCCAGGCCATCAATAGTTGCACGAACCACGTTGATCGGGTTGGTGGAACCATATGCTTTAGCCAGAACGTTATGAACCCCAGCGACTTCCAGAACGGCGCGCATTGCACCACCGGCGATGATACCGGTACCTTCGGAAGCCGGCTGCATGAATACGCGAGAACCCGTGTGAACACCTTTAACAGGGTGTTGCAGAGTGCCGTTATTCAGCGCGACGTTAATCATATTGCGACGGGCTTTTTCCATCGCTTTCTGGATCGCTGCTGGAACTTCACGCGCTTTACCGTAACCAAAACCAACGCGACCGTTACCATCGCCAACTACAGTCAGAGCTGTGAAGGAGAAAATACGACCACCTTTAACGGTTTTAGATACGCGGTTTACCGCGATCAGCTTTTCCTGCAGTTCGCCAGCTTGTTTTTCGATGTGAGCCATCTTACACCTCTACCTTAGAACTGAAGGCCAGCTTCACGGGCAGCATCTGCCAGTGCCTGGACACGACCATGATATTGGAACCCGGAACGGTCAAAGGATACATCTTTGATGCCTTTTTCCAGAGCGCGTTCAGCGACAGCTTTACCCACAGCTGCAGCCGCGTCTTTGTTACCGGTGTACTTCAGTTGTTCAGCGATAGCTTTTTCTACAGTAGAAGCAGCTACCAGAACTTCAGAACCGTTCGGTGCAATTACCTGTGCGTAAATGTGACGCGGGGTACGATGTACCACCAGGCGAGTTGCGCCCAGCTCCTGGAGCTTGCGGCGTGCGCGGGTCGCACGACGGATACGAGCAGATTTCTTATCCATAGTGTTACCTTACTTCTTCTTAGCCTCTTTGGTACGCACGACTTCGTCGGCGTAACGAACACCCTTGCCTTTATAAGGCTCAGGACGACGGTAGGCGCGCAGATCCGCTGCAACCTGGCCGATCACCTGCTTATCAGCGCCTTTCAGCACGATTTCAGTCTGAGTCGGACATTCAGCAGTGATACCCGCAGGCAGCTGATGGTCAACAGGATGAGAGAAACCCAGAGACAGGTTAATCACATTGCCTTTAACCGCTGCACGGTAACCTACACCAACCAGCTGCAGCTTCTTAGTGAAGCCTTCGGTAACACCGATAACCATTGAGTTCAGCAGGGCACGCGCGGTACCAGCCTGTGCCCAACCGTCTGCGTAACCATCACGCGGACCGAAGGTCAGGGTATTATCTGCATGTTTAACTTCAACAGCATCGTTGAGAGTACGAGTCAGCTCGCCGTTTTTACCTTTGATCGTAATAACCTGACCGTTGATTTTTACGTCAACGCCGGCAGGAACAACGACCGGTGCTTTAGCAACACGAGACATTTTTTCCTCCGATTAGGCTACGTAGCAGATAATTTCGCCACCAAGACCAGCCTGGCGCGCTGCACGATCAGTCATAACACCTTTAGAGGTAGAAACAACTGCGATACCCAGACCCGCCATAACTTTCGGCAGCTCATCTTTACGTTTATAGATGCGCAGACCTGGGCGGCTGACACGCTGAATGCTTTCTACAACAGCTTTGCCCTGGAAATACTTCAGAGTAAGTTCCAGTTCAGGCTTGGTGTCGCCTTCAACTTTAAAATCTTCAATAAAACCTTCTTCCTTCAGCACGTTGGCGATTGCCACTTTCAGCTTGGAGGAAGGCATGGTGACCGCAGCTTTGTTCGCGGCCTGACCGTTACGGATACGGGTCAGCATATCCGCGATCGGATCTTGCATGCTCATCTGTCTTTACTCCCGTGATTCAATTGGTGACAATTACCAGCTAGCCTTTTTCAGACCCGGGATTTCACCGCGCATAGCGGCTTCACGGACCTTAATACGGCTCAACCCGAACTTCCGCAGGAAACCATGCGGACGACCTGTTTGACGGCAGCGGTTACGCTGACGAGACGGGCTGGAATCACGCGGCAGAGTCTGCAGCTTGAGAACAGCGTTCCAACGATCTTCGTCGGAAGCGTTCACATCAGAGATGATCGCTTTCAGTTCAGCGCGTTTCGCGAAGTATTTATCAGCTAAAGCTACGCGTTTTACTTCGCGTGCTTTCATTGATTGCTTAGCCATTTAGTAACCCTACCTTACTTGCGGAACGGGAAGTCAAAGGCAGCCAGCAGAGCGCGGCCTTCTTCGTCAGATTTCGCAGTAGTGGTAATGGTAATATCCAAACCACGAACGCGGTCGACTTTATCGTAGTCGATTTCTGGGAAGATGATCTGCTCACGGACACCCATGCTGTAGTTACCACGACCGTCGAAAGACTTAGCGGACAGGCCACGGAAGTCACGGATACGAGGTACAGCAATAGTGATCAGGCGCTCAAAGAACTCCCACATGCGTTCGCCACGCAGAGTTACTTTACAGCCGATCGGATAGCCCTGACGGATTTTGAAGCCTGCAACAGATTTGCGTGCTTTGGTGATCAGCGGTTTTTGACCGGAGATTGCTGCCAGGTCTGCTGCTGCGTTATCCAGCAGTTTTTTGTCAGCGATCGCTTCACCAACACCCATGTTCAGGGTGATCTTCTCGACCCGAGGGACTTGCATGACAGAATTGTAGTTAAACTCAGTCATGAGTTTTTTAACTACTTCGTCTTTGTAGTAATCATGCAGTTTCGCCATCGTACTACTCCAAATTACTTGATAGTTTCGCTGTTAGACTTGAAGAAACGGACTTTTTTGCCGTCTTCGAATCTAAAGCCTACACGGTCAGCCTTGCCGGTTGCCGCATTGAAGATTGCTACGTTGGAAACCTGAATAGCGGCTTCTTTTTCAACGATGCCACCCGGTTGGTTCAGGGCCGGAACCGGCTTCTGATGTTTCTTAACCAGGTTGATACCTTCAACAATGACCTTGCCGGAAGACAGGACATTCTTAACTTTACCGCGTTTACCTTTATCTTTACCGGTTAACACGATAACTTCGTCATCACGACGGATTTTCGCTGCCATGATTCGCTCCTTAGAGTACTTCTGGTGCCAGAGAGATAATTTTCATGAACTTCTCACTACGAAGCTCACGAGTTACCGGCCCAAAAATACGCGTACCGATAGGCTGCTCGCTGTTGTTGTTCAGAAGAACACAAGCATTACCATCGAAGCGAATGACAGAACCGTCCGGGCGACGAACACCCTTCTTGGTGCGCACCACTACCGCCTTCAGCACATCACCTTTTTTGACCTTACCACGCGGAATTGCTTCTTTGATGGTGATCTTGATGATGTCGCCTACGCCTGCGTAGCGACGGTGCGAGCCACCCAGAACCTTGATACACATTACGCGACGTGCACCGGAGTTGTCGGCGACGTTCAGCATAGTCTGTTCTTGGATCATTTTAGTGCTCCGCTAATGTCAACTACTACTGAGACCCGAAAATCAGGTCGTTAAAAATCCCCATATCGAGGGCGCGGCATTATAACACCGCTTCAAGGATATGGGTAGAAAAAATAAACGGCTCATTTCTGAGCCGTTTATTCGTATCGAGAGAGTGTACTGTATTACAGAACCGCTTTCTCTACAACGCGAACCAGCGTCCAGGATTTAGTCTTGGACAGCGGACGGCATTCGCGGATTTCAACCACGTCACCGATACCGCATTCGTTGTTCTCGTCATGTACGTGCAGTTTGGTCGTACGCTTGATGAATTTACCGTAGATCGGGTGTTTCACAAAACGTTCGATAGCAACAACAATGGATTTCTCCATTTTGTCGCTAACAACGCGACCTTGCAGAGTACGGATTTTATCGGTCATTACGCACCCGCCTTCTCGTTCAGTAAAGTCTTAACGCGTGCGACATCGCGACGCACTTGCTTCAACAGGTGAGACTGTTGCAGCTGGCCACTTGCAGCCTGCATACGCAGGTTGAACTGCTCACGCAGCAGGTTCAGCAGCTCGGTGTTCAGCTCTTCAACGCTCTTCTCACGCAGCTCTTTTGCTTTCATTACATCACCGTCTTAGTTACAAAGGTGGTTTTAATCGGCAGTTTCGCTGCTGCCAGCTTGAATGCTTCACGGGCCAGCTCTTCCGGAACACCGTCCATTTCATACAGGACTTTACCCGGCTGAATCAAGGCAACCCAATACTCCACGTTACCTTTACCTTTACCCATACGCACTGCCAGCGGCTTTTCAGTGATCGGTTTGTCCGGGAACACACGGATCCAGATCTTACCTTGACGCTTAACTGCACGGGTCATAGCACGACGTGCTGCTTCGATCTGACGGGCAGTCAGACGACCACGGCCAACAGCTTTCAGACCGAAGCTGCCGAAGCTAACATCCGTACCCTGCGCCAGACCGCGGTTACGGCCTTTGTGCATTTTACGGAATTTTGTACGCTTTGGTTGTAACATCAGCGACGCTCCTTATTTACGGCCTTTACGCTGCTGCTTTTTAGGCTGAGCAGCCGGTTTTTCCGGTTGTTCAACAGCAGCCATACCACCCAGGATCTCGCCTTTGAAGATCCACACTTTAACGCCGATTACACCGTAAGTGGTGTGCGCTTCAGAGGTGTTGTAGTCGATGTCAGCACGCAGAGTGTGCAGCGGTACGCGACCTTCGCGGTACCATTCGGTACGTGCGATTTCCGCGCCGCCCAGACGGCCGCTAACTTCAACTTTAATACCTTTAGCGCCTAGACGCATTGCGTTCTGTACAGCACGCTTCATAGCACGACGGAACATAACGCGACGTTCCAGCTGAGAAGTGATGCTGTCAGCAACCAGTTTTGCGTCCAGTTCAGGCTTACGAACTTCGGCGATGTTGATCTGTGCAGGAACGCCAGCGATGTCCGCTACGACCTTACGCAGTTTTTCTACGTCTTCACCTTTTTTACCGATAACGATACCCGGGCGAGCAGTGTGAATGGTTACACGGATGCTCTTAGCCGGACGCTCGATAACGATACGAGATACGGACGCTTTAGCCAGTTCCTTAGTCAGGTACTGACGTACTTTAAAATCGCTGTCCAGGTTGTCAGCGAATTCTTTGGTGTTCGCAAACCAGGTAGAGTTCCATGGTTTTACAATACCCAGGCGAATACCATTAGGATGTACTTTCTGACCCATTGCTAGTCTCCAGAGTCTCAGCGATCGGACACAACCACAGTGATGTGGCTGGTGCGCTTCAGGATGCGATCTGCACGACCTTTTGCACGCGGCATAATGCGCTTCATGCTCGGGCCTTCGTCTACGAAAATTTTCGTAACTTTCAGATCGTCAATGTCAGCGCCATCGTTGTGTTCAGCGTTAGCAATGGCAGATTCCAGAACTTTCTTGACCAGTACAGCCGCTTTCTTGTTGGTGTAGGTCAAAATATCCAGAGCCTGCGACACTTTCTTACCGCGAATCAGGTCAGCAACAAGGCGAACCTTCTGAGCAGAAGAACGAGCATGGCGATGTTTAGCGATAGTTTCCATCTCTTCCTCCTACCTTATTTCTTCTTCGCTTTTTTATCAGCAGCGTGGCCGCGATAAGTACGAGTCGGTGCGAATTCACCCAGTTTGTGACCGACCATTTCGTCGGTTACAAATACCGGAACGTGCTGACGACCATTATGGACAGCGATGGTCAAACCGATCATGTTAGGAAAGATCGTTGAACGACGGGACCAAGTGCGCAGGGGCTTCTTGTCTCCGCTTTCCACCGCTTTCTCTACCTTCTTCAGCAAGTGCAGGTCAATAAAAGGACCTTTCTTGAGAGAACGTGGCATGGCTTATCCTCTAAAATTATTTGCTACGGCGACGTACGATGAATTTATCAGTACGCTTGTTGCTGCGGGTCTTCTTACCTTTGGTCTGAACGCCCCACGGAGTTACCGGGTGCTTACCAAAGTTACGACCTTCACCACCACCATGTGGGTGGTCTACCGGGTTCATCGCGGTACCGCGAACGGTCGGACGAACACCACGCCAGCGTGCAGCACCTGCTTTACCCAGAACGCGCAGCATATGCTCAGCATTGCCAACTTCGCCCAGAGTTGCACGGCAGTCTGCTTCTACTTTACGCATTTCACCAGAACGCAGACGCAGGGTGACATAAGCACCATCACGAGCAACGATCTGAACGTAAGTACCAGCGGAACGTGCCAGCTGACCGCCTTTACCTGGTTTCATTTCTACGTTATGAACAGTAGAACCAACCGGGATGTTGCGCATCGGCAGGGTGTTACCTGGTTTGATTGCAGCATCAACGCCAGACTGAATCTGGTCGCCAGCTTTCAGGCCTTTAGGGGCCAGGATGTAACGGCGTTCACCGTCTTTGTACAGAACCAGCGCGATGTTCGCGGAACGGTTCGGATCGTACTCAAGACGTTCAACAACTGCCGGGATACCGTCTTTGTTGCGTTTGAAGTCAACAATACGGTAAGCCTGCTTGTGGCCACCACCGATATGACGAGTGGTGATACGGCCATTGTTGTTACGACCACCGGATTTGCTGTTTTTTTCCAGCAACGGAGCAAAAGGTTTGCCCTTGTGCAGCTCAGGGTTAACCACTTTAACTACGTGGCGACGACCCGGAGATGTCGGTTTACATTTAACAACTGCCATTGTATTACTCCTCCGACTTACTCAGCGCCGCCAACGAAGTCCAGATTCTGGCCTTCTTTCAGGGTGACGTAAGCTTTTTTCCAGTCGCTACGACGACCGATACGCTGTCCGTGACGTTTAACTTTCCCTTTAACTACCAGGGTGTTAACGACTTCGACTTCGACTTCAAACAGTTTCTGCACAGCAGCTTTGATTTCTGCTTTGGTCGCGTCTTTAGCAACTTTGAGTACGATGGTGTTGGATTTTTCCATCGCAGTAGACGCTTTTTCAGAAACGTGCGGTGCACGCAGCACCTTCAGCAGACGTTCTTCACGAATCATGCCAGCATCTCCTCAACTTGCTTAACAGCATCAGCAGTCATTACGACTTTGTCGAAGGCGATCAGGCTAACCGGGTCGATACCAGTTGCATCGCGTACGTCAACCTTGTGCAGGTTGCGCGCAGCCAGGAACAGGTTTTCGTCCAGCTCACCGGTGATGATCAGCACATCTTCCAGAGCCATGTCTTTCAGTTTCTGTGCCAGCAGCTTAGTTTTCGGCGCTTCTACAGAGAACTTCTCGACAACGATCAGACGATCCTGACGTACCAGTTCGGACAGGATGCTTTTCAGCGCGCCGCGGTACATCTTCTTGTTAACTTTTTGACTGTGGTCCTGCGGACGAGCAGCAAAGGTCACGCCACCAGAACGCCAGATCGGGCTCTTGATAGAACCAGAACGCGCACGGCCGGTGCCTTTCTGGCGCCACGGTTTTTTACCGGAACCAGTTACTTCAGCACGAGTCTTCTGAGCACGAGTACCCTGACGAGCACCAGCTGCATAAGCAACAACAACCTGGTGAACCAGCGCTTCGTTGAAATCACGACCGAAGGTAGTTTCGGAAACAGTCAGCGCGCTCTGCGCGTCTTTCAATACTAATTCCATTGCTATCTCCTTACGCCTTCACAGCTGGTTTAACGATCAGGTCGCTACCGGTTGCACCCGGGACAGCACCTTTAACCAGCAGCAGGTTGCGCTCAGCGTCAACGCGTACTACGTCAAGGCTCTGAACGGTTACACGTTCGTTACCCATCTGACCTGCCATTTTCTTGCCTTTGAACACTTTGCCCGGAGTCTGGTTCTGACCGATAGAACCCGGAACGCGGTGAGACAAGGAGTTACCGTGAGTAGCGTCCTGGGTACGGAAGTTCCAGCGCTTAACGGTACCTGCGAAACCTTTACCTTTAGAGGTGCCAGTTACGTCAACTTTTTTAACGTCAGCAAACAGTTCAACGCTAATGCTCTGACCTACAGTGAACTCTTCGCCTTCAGCCAGGCGGAATTCCCACAGACCACGGCCAGCTTCTACGCCAGCTTTAGCGAAGTGGCCAGCTTCAGGCTTGGTCACACGGTTAGCTTTTTTAGCACCGGTGGTCACCTGAATAGCACGGTAGCCATCGTTAGCCAGGTCTTTAACCTGAGTAACGCGGTTTGCTTCAACTTCGATTACGGTTACTGGGATAGAAACGCCGTCTTCTGTGAAGATACGGGTCATACCCACTTTTTTACCGACTAAACCAATCATTGTTTCAACCTCTCAATCGCTCAATGACCTGATTAACCCAGGCTGATCTGCACGTCTACACCGGCAGCCAGATCCAGACGCATCAGAGCATCAACGGTTTTCTCGGTTGGCTCAACGATGTCAACCAGACGCAAGTGAGTACGGATTTCGTACTGATCGCGCGCGTCTTTGTTGACGTGCGGGGAGATCAGAACAGTGAAGCGCTCTTTGCGTGTCGGCAGCGGGATCGGACCACGGACCTGCGCACCAGTGCGCTTGGCAGTCTCGACGATTTCCGCGGTTGCTTGATCGATCAGACGATGATCAAACGCTTTCAGGCGGATACGGATTCTTTGGTTCTGCATGAGACCAGA
The DNA here is from genome assembly GCF_948475835.1 of uncultured Escherichia sp. NCBI lineage: Bacteria > Pseudomonadati > Pseudomonadota > Gammaproteobacteria > Enterobacterales > Enterobacteriaceae > Escherichia > uncultured Escherichia sp. Next base: position 24,867 of record NZ_CAOLGM010000057.1, read on the forward strand.
GCTCCAATTATTTTATAAACGAAAATGATTACTCCTCAGACCCATTACGATTGATGGGAGAGTGTAACCGTTCTTACGTAGCTCCCCGATTGGGAGCATTGTTAGGTAGCCAAATTCGGCTAACTGAGGTTCAGATTGAACCTGCTGTCAACTACGACAAGCCCGCGCATTATACGCAAATCTGAGCCTGACGCAAGCATCGGGTAGAAATTAATCGCAACGCGCAGATTGCGAGCTGTATTCCACGAAATTTGTAAGGTTGTGAAGATAGCGTTTTTCACCGGAACCAGGTTAACAAATCAGCGATTTCTCTGTTGCTGAGCATCCGGAGTTATTCGATGGTGATACTCCAATTACAGAGGATGTTTTATGGACGCTAACCTTCCCTTTCTGATTTTGTACGCTTGTTTATCTGTCCTACTTTTTTTATGGGATGCAAAGCATGGCTTGTTACCTGACAGATTTACCTGCCCGTTACTCTGGTCAGGTCTTTTGTTCTCTCAGGTTTGTAATCCTGACGGTTTAGCCGATGCGTTATGGGGGGCGATTATTGGTTACGGCACATTCGCTGTCATTTACTGGGGGTATCGCATACTGCGTCATAAAGAAGGATTAGGCTATGGTGATGTGAAGTTTCTCGCCGCCCTTGGTGCCTGGCATACCTGGACCTTCTTGCCACGACTGGTTTTCCTTGCTGCCTCATTCGCTTGCGGAGCCGTAGTTGTTGGTCTGCTCATGAGAGGAAAAGAGTCATTAAAAAACCCGCTGCCGTTTGGGCCATTTCTGGCGGCTGCGGGTTTCGTTGTAGGTTGGGATAGTTTGCTAGCAGGCCGTTAATCTTTAACTTTTATTTGTGATTGCAGGTAATTTTGTAAACCGATTTTACCGATGAGATCCAGCTCAGTTTCGAGCCAGTCAATATGACCTTCTTCATCGGCAAGGATCTCGATCATCATATCACGGCTAACATAGTCATGAACGCTGTCGGCATACGCGATAGCCTCACGGAGATCCTTCGCGCCTTCCAGTTCTAATCGCAGGTCGGATTGCAGCATCTCCTCGACATCTTCACCAATCCCCAGTTTGCCTAAATCCTGTAAGTTGGGGATTCCTTCTAAAAACAAAATACGCTCGATATATTTATCAGCGTGTTTCATCTCATCGATGGATTCATGGTATTCGACGTCATTGAGACGCATCAGGCCCCAGTTTTTAAACATCCGGGCATGGAGAAAATACTGATTGATTGCGACAAGCTCATTTCCCAATAGTTTATTGAGATAATTTATGATTTTAACATCACCTTTCATTTTATAGTCCCTCCGCTTCCACTATTAGAGCGTAGATGGGGCTAGCGGGATGTCAAAAAATAAGCGTGGTCTTCAGGCAATCTCTTTAAATTCTGGCATCTGCATCAACTCGTCCTGCATCACTTCGCGCGCGGCGCGAATGCACTTACCGCATTGATTTCCCACAGGAATAAACTTACGCAATTGTTGGAAAGATTGCGGATGAAACTGACGGACTGCCTGGCGAATTTTTTTGTCACTTACACCATTACACAAACAAACGTACATGATTGCTCCCGTTCAAATTCTGCGCAAAGTGTAAATGAGAATGGTTATGATTACAATAGCACAGTTTTATTTGCGCCATAGTTCAGCGAGCAAAATTACGACTAAATATTTCGAGCTCAAATTACGGGCAGCAAAAAGGGCGCCGAAGCGCCCTTTTCAATTCAAAACTAATTAACGTGTAATTAGCCCAGAACTTTAGCAACAACGCCCGCGCCAACGGTACGGCCGCCTTCACGGATTGCGAAACGCAGACCGTCGTCCATCGCGATCGGGTGGAT
>NZ_CAOLGM010000058.1:0-25926 GCF_948475835.1 uncultured Escherichia sp.
TTAATAATCATCATTAGAATCCACGAAAAATAATATATTCATACAAACACAGACATCTTTTGAAACGAATGATACATTTTTATGATGAATGCTTAAAACAATATTTAATCGACACACATCACTGTCATTAATGTAAAGCAACATAGCTCACCAATAATACAATGGACAACTCTACCGGCATTGATCGCTGGTCGGAGGAAATAAGGATTTTTACATGAACTTGAAGAAGATTTTTTTCAGTGCTGTCACTGTTTCAGTTCTCTGCGCATTAACGGGATGTGACTACATTGAAGAAGGCAAGCCAGAAAGTAGTTTACTGAAACAACAAGAAGAACATAATAATAAAATTGTGCTACTTGAAAAACAACAAGCACAGCTAAAGAGTCAACTCGAAACTATTCAAAAACAACAAACTGGCATAATAAACAGTACAAAGACTTTAACTCACGTAATTAAATCCGTTAAAGACCAACAAAATACTTTTATTTTTACCGAGTTTAACCCAGCAAAAACGAAGTATTTCATCCTGAACAACGGTTCGGTGGCTTTAGCGGGTCGAGTGTTATCCATTGACGCCACAGAGAATGGTAGTGTTATTCATATCTCACTGGTCAACTTATTAAGTACACCTATCTCAAACATTGGTTTTAATGCGACATGGGGTGGTGAAAAACCTGTCGATGCCAAAGAGTTTGCCCGGTGGCAACAATTACTTTTCAACACATCAATGAAATCCACATTGAAATTATTACCAGGTCAATGGCAAGACATTAATTTGACCCTGAAGGGTGTATCGCCCAATAACCTGGGATATCTGAAGTTAGCCATCAACATGGAAAATATTCAGTTCGACAATCTTCCCTCTGCTGAAAATCGGCAGAAAAGAAGCAAAAAATAAATGCAGTTAGTACGCTTATAACAAGGAATAGCGAGCATCATTAATGAACAAAATATTTAAAGTTATCTGGAACCCTGCGACAGGGAATTATACTGTTACCAGCGAAACGGCAAAAAGCCGTGGCAAGAAATCTGGGCGCAGTAAGCTGTTAATTTCTGCGCTGGTTGCGGGTGGAATGTTGTCGTCGTTTGGGGCATTGGCGAATGCCGGGAATGACAACGGTCAGGGTGTTGATTACGGTAGTGGATCAGCTGGCGACGGCTGGGTTGCTATAGGCAAAGGGGCGAAAGCAAATACTTTTATGAACACCAGTGGTTCCAGTACTGCTGTGGGTTATGACGCTATAGCTGAAGGCCAATATAGCTCTGCCATCGGGTCAAAAACCCATGCGATTGGCGGTGCATCAATGGCCTTTGGGGTTAGTGCAATATCAGAAGGCGATAGAAGTATAGCACTGGGTGCCTCTTCGTATTCATTGGGCCAATACTCAATGGCCCTCGGCCGTTATTCAAAAGCATTGGGTAAATTGTCTATTGCTATGGGGGACTCTTCCAAAGCGGAAGGAGCAAACGCCATTGCCCTGGGAAATGCCACTAAAGCTACTGAGATTATGAGTATTGCTCTTGGCGACACCGCCAATGCGTCAAAAGCGTATTCAATGGCGCTGGGAGCAAGTAGCGTCGCATCTGAAGAAAACGCAATTGCCCTGGGGCGTAGCAGTGTAGCTAGCGGTACTGACAGCCTCGCATTTGGCAGACAATCACTTGCCAGCGCAGCGAACGCTATTGCGATAGGTGCTGAGACCGAAGCCGCTGAAAATGCAACTGCTATTGGCAATAATGCGAAGGCAAAAGGGACTAATAGCATGGCAATGGGGTTCGGAAGCCTTGCCGATAAAGTCAATACTATCGCATTAGGAAATGGCAGCCAGGCTCTGGCAGATAATGCAATCGCCATAGGCCAGGGCAACAAAGCTGATGGCGTGGATGCCATCGCTCTGGGTAATGGTAGCCAGTCGAGAGGCTTAAACACCATTGCCTTAGGCACAGCCAGTAATGCAACTGGTGATAAGAGTCTTGCGCTTGGTAGTAATAGCAGTGCCAACGGTATTAACTCTGTCGCGCTGGGCGCAGATTCCATTGCGGATTTAGACAATACCGTCTCTGTCGGCAATAGTTCATTAAAACGCAAGATCGTTAATGTGAAAAATGGCGCGATCAAGTCTGACAGTTACGATGCCATTAATGGTTCACAGCTTTATGCCATTAGCGACTCGGTAGCAAAAAGGCTTGGAGGAGGGGCTGCAGTAGATGTTGATGACGGTACTGTTACAGCACCAACCTACAATTTAAAAAATGGTAGCAAAAATAACGTAGGGGCTGCGCTCGCTGTACTTGATGAAAACACCCTGCAATGGGACCAAACCAAAGGCAAATACAGCGCTGCTCATGGTACTAGTAGCCCAACTGCCAGCGTAATCACCGATGTTGCGGATGGCACGATTTCAGCCTCCAGTAAGGATGCGGTTAACGGTTCCCAACTGAAAGCTACCAATGACGATGTCGAAGCCAATACCGCCAATATCGCTACTAATACCAGCAACATTGCCACGAATACGGCAAATATTGCCACCAATACCACCAATATCACCAACCTGACGGATTCCGTTGGTGACCTTCAGGCTGATGCCCTGCTCTGGAACGAAACTAAAAAGGCATTCAGTGCAGCTCACGGCCAAGATACCACCAGCAAAATCACCAACGTTAAAGATGCCGACCTGACGGCTGACAGCACTGATGCTGTTAACGGCTCTCAGCTGAAAACCACCAACGATGCTGTGGCGACGAATACCACCAATATCGCCAATAACACTTCCAATATTGCCACTAACACCACCAACATCTCTAACCTGACTGAGACGGTGACTAATCTTGGTGAGGATGCGCTGAAATGGGATAAGGACAATGGTGTATTCACGGCAGCTCATGGCACCGAGACCACCAGCAAAATCACCAACGTTAAAGATGGCGACCTGACGACTGGCAGCACCGATGCCGTTAACGGCTCTCAGCTGAAAACCACCAACGATGCCGTGGCGACGAATACCACCAATATCGCCACTAACACCACCAACATCTCTAATCTGACTGAGACGGTGACTAATCTTGGTGAGGATGCGCTGAAATGGGATAAGGACAATGGTGTCTTCACTGCAGCTCATGGCAACAATACCGCCAGCAAAATCACCAATATCCTGGACGGCACAGTCACTGCAACCAGTTCCGATGCCATTAACGGTAGCCAGCTTTATGACTTAAGCAGCAATATCGCCACCTACTTCGGCGGCAATGCTTCTGTGAATACTGACGGTGTGTTTACCGGTCCAACCTACAAAATCGGTGAAACAAATTATTATAACGTCGGCGATGCACTGGCTGCGATTAACTCCTCATTTAGCACGTCTCTCGGCGATGCTCTGCTTTGGGATGCCACCGCAGGTAAATTCAGTGCCAAACACGGTACTAATGGTGACGCAAGCGTGATCACTGATGTCGCAGATGGTGAAATTTCAGACTCCAGTTCTGACGCAGTAAACGGCTCACAACTCCACGGCGTGAGCAGTTATGTTGTTGATGCGCTGGGGGGTGGTGCCGAAGTCAATGCAGACGGCACCATCACTGCGCCGACGTACACCATTGCTAATGCTGATTACGATAATGTCGGTGATGCCCTGAATGCTATCGATACCACTCTTGACGACGCTCTGCTCTGGGATGCGGACGCCGGTGAAAATGGTGCATTTAGCGCCGCTCACGGAAAAGATAAAACTGCCAGTGTAATCACTAACGTCGCTAACGGTGCAATCTCTGCTGCCAGCAGCGACGCGATTAACGGCTCACAACTCTATACCACCAATAAGTACATCGCTGATGCGCTGGGTGGTGACGCAGAAGTCAACGCTGACGGCACCATCACCGCACCGACTTACACCATTGCGAACGCCGAGTACAACAACGTCGGTGACGCCCTGGATGCGCTTGATGATAACGCCCTGCTGTGGGATGAGACTGCCAATGGCGGTGCTGGAGCCTACAATGCCAGCCATGACGGTAAAGCCAGCATCATCACTAATGTCGCTAATGGCAGTATTAGTGAGGACAGTACCGATGCAGTGAACGGTTCTCAGTTGAATGCGACGAATATGATGATTGAGCAGAACACCCAAATTATCAATCAGCTCGCTGGTAACACCGACGCAACCTATATCCAAGAAAACGGTGCGGGTATTAACTATGTGCGTACTAACGACGACGGCTTAGCGTTCAACGACGCCAGCGCACAGGGTGTTGGCGCTACAGCTATAGGTTATAACTCTGTCGCCAAAGGCGATAGCAGCGTAGCTATTGGTCAGGGCAGCTACAGCGACGTTGATACGGGTATCGCCCTGGGTAGCAGCTCTGTTTCCAGCCGAGTGATTGCCAAAGGCTCCCGTGACACCAGCATAACGGAAAATGGCGTTGTTATTGGTTACGACACCACGGATGGCGAACTGCTCGGTGCATTGTCTATCGGTGATGACGGTAAATATCGTCAAATCATCAACGTAGCCGATGGTTCCGAAGCCCATGACGCCGTTACGGTTCGTCAATTGCAGAATGCGATTGGTGCGGTCGCAACCACGCCGACTAAATACTTCCACGCTAATTCAACGGAAGAAGATTCACTGGCAGTGGGAACTGACTCGCTGGCAATGGGTGCGAAAACCATCGTGAATGGCGATAAAGGTATTGGTATCGGTTATGGTGCCTACGTGGACGCGAATGCACTTAACGGCATTGCCATTGGTAGCAATGCGCAAGTCATTCATGTCAACAGTATTGCGATAGGTAATGGTTCTACGACCACTCGTGGCGCTCAAACCAATTATACCGCCTACAACATGGACGCACCGCAGAACTCTGTCGGTGAATTCTCAGTCGGTAGTGCGGATGGTCAACGTCAGATCACTAACGTCGCAGCAGGTTCGGCTGATACCGATGCGGTCAACGTGGGTCAGTTGAAAGTAACGGATGCGCAGGTTTCCCAGAATACCCAGAGCATTACTAACCTGGATAATCGGGTAACGAATCTTGATTCACGCGTCACCAATATCGAAAACGGTATTGGCGATATCGTCACCACCGGTAGCACCAAGTACTTCAAGACCAATACCGATGGTGTAGATGCCAGCGCGCAGGGTAAAGATAGCGTCGCGATTGGTTCTGGCTCCATTGCTGCCGCGGATAACAGCGTCGCACTGGGTACAGGGTCTGTGGCAACCGAAGAAAATACGATCTCTGTAGGCTCATCTACTAATCAACGTCGTATCACCAACGTAGCCGCAGGTAAAAACGACACCGATGCTGTTAACGTGGCACAGTTGAAGTCTTCCGAAGCTGGCGGTGTGCGTTACGACACCAAAGCTGATGGTTCTATCGACTATAGCAATATCACCCTCGGTGGCGGCAACGGCGGTACGACTCGTATCAGCAACGTCTCCGCTGGCGTCAACAACAACGACGCGGTGAATTACGCGCAGTTGAAGCAAAGCGTGCAGGAAACGAAGCAATACACCGATCAGCGAATGGTTGAGATGGATAACAAACTGTCTAAAACTGAAAGCAAGTTGAGCGGTGGTATCGCTTCTGCAATGGCAATGACCGGTCTGCCGCAGGCTTACACTCCAGGTGCCAGCATGGCCTCTATTGGTGGCGGTACTTACAACGGTGAATCGGCAGTTGCTTTAGGTGTATCGATGGTGAGCGCCAATGGTCGTTGGGTCTACAAATTACAAGGTAGTACCAATAGCCAGGGTGAATACTCCGCCGCACTCGGTGCCGGTATTCAGTGGTAATGATCCATTAAGTTAGTGTGACTAAGGGCAAACGCCAAATTGCCTGATGCGTTACGCGCATCAGGCAAGATAAGGCGCTCCGGGTCAACAATCTAAGGGCAATTCTCTGATGAGGATTGCCCTTTTCTTTACCAGACATCTCCCCCCACAAGAATTGGCCCTACCAATTCTTCGCTTATCTGACCTCTGGTTCACAATTCCCCAATTAAAACTCACATCAATATTGCCAATACATAACATTTAGTTAACCATTCATTGTCATTATCCCTACACAACACAATTGGCAGTGCCACTTTTACACAACGTGTGACAAGGAGATGAGCAACAGACTCATTACACGATGTGCGTGGACTCCAGGAGACCTGCAATGAATCTCTGGCAACAAAACTACGATCCCGCCGGGAATATCTGGCTTTCCAGTCTGATAGCATCGCTTCCCATCCTGTTTTTCTTCTTTGCGCTGATTAAGCTCAAACTGAAAGGATACGTCGCCGCCTCATGGACGGTAGCAATCGCCCTTGCCGTGGCTTTGCTGTTCTATAAAATGCCGGTCGCTAACGCGCTGGCCTCGGTGGTTTATGGCTTCTTCTATGGTTTGTGGCCCATCGCGTGGATCATTATTGCAGCAGTGTTCGTCTATAAGATCTCGGTGAAAACCGGGCAGTTTGACATCATTCGCTCGTCTATTCTTTCGATAACCCCTGACCAGCGTCTGCAAATGCTGATCGTCGGTTTCTGTTTCGGCGCTTTCCTTGAAGGAGCCGCAGGCTTTGGCGCACCGGTAGCAATTACCGCCGCATTGCTGGTCGGCCTGGGTTTTAAACCGCTGTACGCCGCCGGACTGTGCCTGATTGTTAACACCGCGCCAGTGGCATTTGGCGCGATGGGCATTCCAATCCTGGTTGCCGGACAAGTAACAGGCATCGACAGCTTTGAGATTGGCCAGATGGTGGGGCGGCAGCTACCGTTTATGACCATTATCGTGCTGTTCTGGATCATGGCGATTATGGACGGCTGGCGCGGTATCAAGGAGACGTGGCCTGCGGTCGTGGTTGCGGGCGGCTCGTTTGCCATCGCTCAGTACCTTAGCTCTAACTTCATTGGGCCGGAGCTGCCGGACATTATCTCTTCGCTGGTATCACTGCTCTGCCTGACGCTGTTCCTCAAACGCTGGCAGCCAGTGCGCGTATTCCGTTTTGGTGATTTGGGGGCGTCACAGGTTGATATGACGCTGGCCCACACCGGTTACACTGCGGGTCAGGTGTTACGTGCCTGGACACCGTTCCTGTTCCTGACAGCTACCGTAACACTGTGGAGTATCCCGCCGTTTAAAGCCCTGTTCGCATCGGGTGGTGCGCTGTATGAGTGGGTGATCAACATTCCGGTGCCGTACCTCGATAAACTGGTTGCCCGTATGCCACCAGTGGTCAGCGAGGCTACAGCCTATGCCGCCGTGTTTAAGTTTGACTGGTTCTCTGCCACCGGCACCGCCATTCTGTTTGCTGCACTGCTCTCGATTGTCTGGCTGAAGATGAAACCGTCTGACGCTATCAGCACCTTCGGCAGCACGCTGAAAGAACTGGCTCTACCCATCTACTCCATCGGCATGGTGCTGGCGTTCGCCTTTATCTCGAACTATTCCGGACTGTCATCAACACTGGCACTGGCACTGGCGCACACCGGTCATGCATTCACCTTCTTCTCGCCGTTCCTCGGCTGGCTGGGGGTATTCCTGACCGGGTCGGATACCTCATCTAACGCCCTGTTCGCCGCGCTGCAAGCCACCGCAGCACAACAAATTGGCGTCTCTGATCTGTTGCTGGTTGCCGCCAATACCACCGGTGGCGTCACCGGTAAGATGATCTCCCCGCAATCTATCGCTATCGCCTGTGCGGCGGTAGGCCTGGTGGGCAAAGAGTCTGATTTGTTCCGCTTTACTGTCAAACACAGCCTGATCTTCACCTGTATGGTGGGCGTGATCACCACGCTTCAGGCTTATGTCTTAACGTGGATGATTCCTTAATGATTGTTTTACCCAGACGCCTGTCAGACGAGGTTGCCGATCGTGTGCGGGCGCTGATTGATGAAAAAAACCTGGAAGCGGGCATGAAGTTGCCCGCTGAGCGCCAACTGGCGATGCAACTCGGCGTATCACGTAATTCACTACGCGAGGCGCTGGCAAAACTGGTGAGCGAAGGCGTGCTGCTCAGTCGACGCGGCGGCGGGACGTTTATTCGCTGGCGTCATGACACATGGTCGGAGCAAAACATCGTCCAGCCGCTAAAAACGCTGATGGCCGATGATCCGGATTACAGTTTCGATATTCTGGAAGCCCGCTACGCCATTGAAGCCAGCACCGCATGGCATGCGGCAATGCGCGCCACACCTGGCGACAAAGAAAAGATTCAGCTTTGCTTTGAAGCAACGCTAAGTGAAGACCCGGATATCGCCTCACAAGCGGACGTTCGTTTTCATCTGGCGATTGCCGAAGCCTCACATAACATCGTGCTGCTGCAAACCATGCGCGGTTTCTTCGATGTCCTGCAATCCTCAGTGAAGCATAGCCGTCAGCGGATGTATCTGGTGCCACCGGTTTTTTCACAACTGACCGAACAACATCAGGCTGTCATTGACGCCATTTTTGCCGGTGATGCTGACGGGGCGCGTAAAGCAATGATGGCGCACCTTAGTTTTGTTCACACCACCATGAAACGATTCGATGAAGATCAGGCTCGCCATGCACGGATTACCCGCCTGCCCGGTGAGCATAATGAGCATTCGAGGGAGAAAAACGCATGATTATTTCCGCAGCCAGCGATTATCGCGCCGCAGCGCAACGCATTCTGCCGCCGTTCCTGTTCCACTATATGGATGGTGGTGCATATTCTGAATACACGCTGCGCCGCAACGTGGAAGATTTGTCAGAAGTGGCGCTGCGCCAGCGTATTCTGAAAAACATGTCCGACTTAAGCCTGGAAACGACGCTGTTTAATGAGAAATTGTCGATGCCGGTGGCACTGGCTCCGGTGGGTTTGTGTGGCATGTATGCGCGTCGTGGCGAAGTTCAGGCAGCCAAAGCGGCGGACGCGCATGGTATTCCGTTTACTCTCTCGACGGTTTCCGTTTGCCCGATTGAAGAAGTCGCGCCAGCCATCAAGCGCCCAATGTGGTTCCAGCTTTATGTACTGCGCGATCGCGGCTTTATGCGTAACGCGCTGGAGCGAGCAAAAGCAGCGGGTTGTTCGACGCTGGTTTTCACCGTGGATATGCCGACACCGGGCGCACGCTACCGTGATGCGCATTCAGGTATGAGCGGCCCGAACGCGGCAATGCGCCGCTACTTGCAAGCGGTGACACATCCGCAATGGGCGTGGGATGTGGGCCTGAACGGTCGTCCACATGATTTAGGTAATATCTCAGCTTATCTCGGCAAACCGACCGGACTGGAAGATTACATCGGCTGGCTGGGGAATAACTTCGATCCGTCCATCTCATGGAAAGACCTTGAATGGATCCGCGATTTCTGGGATGGCCCGATGGTGATCAAAGGGATCCTCGATCCGGAAGATGCGCGCGATGCAGTACGTTTTGGTGCTGATGGAATTGTGGTTTCTAACCACGGTGGCCGCCAGCTGGACGGTGTACTCTCTTCCGCCCGTGCACTGCCTGCTATTGCAGATGCGGTGAAAGGTGATATAGCCATTCTGGCGGATAGCGGAATTCGTAACGGGCTTGATGTCGTGCGTATGATTGCGCTCGGTGCCGACACCGTACTGCTGGGTCGTGCTTTCTTGTATGCGCTGGCAACAGCGGGCCAGGCGGGTGTAGCTAACCTGCTAAATCTGATCGAAAAAGAGATGAAAGTGGCGATGACGCTGACTGGCGCGAAATCGATCAGCGAAATTACGCAAGATTCGCTGGTGCAGGGGCTGGGTAAAGAGTTGCCTGCGGCACTGGCCCCGATGGCGAAAGGGAATGCGGCATAGTCGTTTGCGCCCCCTCCCCCTAACCCTCTCCCTCAGGGAGCTGTCTCTTGATCAGATCTCCTGATCAAGAGACAGGGGGAGGCCGGGGTGAGGGGAAAAGGCCGCACTGCTCACCAATTTTCTGCTATCCTGCCCCCGCACTAAGGGGGCAGTATGCTAAACATCGTACTTTACGAACCAGAAATTCCGCCAAATACTGGCAACATCATCCGTCTTTGCGCTAATACCGGCTTTCGTCTGCATATCATCGAACCGATGGGATTTGCCTGGGACGATAAGCGCCTGCGCCGCGCGGGGCTGGACTATCACGAGTTTACCGCCGTTACGCGTCATCATGACTTTCGCGCGTTCCTCGAAGCAGAAAATCCCCAGCGCCTGTTTGCCCTCACCACGAAAGGTACGCCTGCTCACAGCGCCGTAAGCTATCAGGATGGCGATTATCTGATGTTCGGCCCGGAAACACGCGGCCTGCCAGCGAGCATTCTTGATGCCCTGCCCGCTGAACAAAAAATTCGCATTCCGATGGTGCCGGACAGCCGCAGCATGAACCTGTCCAATGCGGTGTCAGTTGTGGTGTATGAAGCCTGGCGGCAGCTGGGATATCCGGGAGCGTTGTTGAGAGATTAGTTACTGTATGCCGGATAGATGATTACATCGCATCCGGCACGATCACAGGACATTAGATCCCATCCCCATACTCAAATGTATGGTTAATACCGTTGAAATGCTGGTCCATATCCATTGATGGCTTATCGCTGTCTGGTTTACCGACAATACGAGCCGGAACGCCAGCGGCGGTTGTATGCGGCGGCACCGGTTGCAGCACCACGGAACCTGCGCCAATCTTCGCGCCGCGACCAACTTCAATATTGCCGAGGATTTTCGCGCCCGCGCCAATCATCACACCTTCACGAATTTTCGGGTGACGGTCACCACCAGATTTACCCGTACCGCCAAGCGTCACAGATTGCAGAATCGATACGTCGTTTTCAATTACCGCCGTTTCACCCACAACGATGCCCGTGGCGTGGTCGAGCATAATGCCACGGCCAATTTTTGCTGCCGGGTGAATATCGACCTGGAACGTCACAGAAACCTGGTTTTGCAGAAAGATTGCCAATGCGCGACGCCCCTGATTCCACAACCAGTGACCGATGCGATAGGCCTGCAAGGCATGAAAACCCTTCAGGTATAACAACGGGGTTGAGTATTTATCGACTGCCGGGTCGCGGGTACGCACCGCCTGAATATCACAGGCCGCAGAGGCGATCATTTCCGGGTCAGCGGCGTAGGCTTCTTCCACCACTTCACGGATAGCAATAGCAGGCATAATTGGCGATGACAGCTTGTTCGCCAGCATGTAGCTCAGTGCACTTCCAAGGTTTTCGTGCTTGAGTAGCGTCGCGTGGTAAAAACTGGCCAGCATTGGCTCACAGTCCGCCAGCGTTCTGGCTTCGGCTTTAATATTGTTCCAGACAATTTCCAGTTCTTCACACGACATTGCTTACTCCACACGATGAGATAATGACCGGCCCGTTCTGCGCGGGCCGGGTCATAGCGGTAACAAAGGTTCCCTGGGGTTAGTGGCTGCTGCGCTCGTACTTGCGTGCACGACCTAATAACGTCAATGCTGCCTCGCGCGCGTTTTTTCCGCAATATAATACTTGATAAATTTCCTCGGTTATTGGCATTTCTACGCCGAAGCGATGCGCCAGTTCGCGGACTTCTTTCGTATTGCGGTAGCCTTCCACCACCTGACCAATCTTCTCCTGCGCGCTTTGTACATCCATGCCCTGACCGAGCATCATGCCAAAACGGCGGTTACGCGACTGGTTGTCGGTACAGGTAAGCACCAGATCCCCCAGCCCCGCCATGCCCATAAAGGTGGCAGGATCGGCACCCAGCGCCGCGCCAAGACGCGACATTTCAGCCAGCCCACGGGTGATCAGCGCCGTACGCGCATTCGCACCGAAACCGATACCGTCGGACATCCCCGCACCAATGGCAATGACGTTTTTCACCGCGCCGCCAAGCTGCACGCCAATGAAATCCGGGTTACTGTAAACGCGGAAACTTTTGCCGCAGTGCAGCAGCTGCTGAAGATCATCAGCAAAGGTCTGATCGGTCGAGGCCAGCGAAATAGCTGTCGGTAAACCTGCCGCCAGTTCTTTCGCAAACGTTGGGCCAGAGATAACCGCCAGCGGAATTTGATCGCCTAACGCCTCGCGGGCCACGTCCTGTAACAGACGCCCGGTTTCCGCTTCCAGCCCTTTGGTCGCCCACACCAGACGCGCATCAGGACGCATCAGCGGTTTAATCTGGCGCAGCACTTCACCAAAGACATGGCTGGGTACGACGACGAGAATATTACGGCTGGCTGCCAGCGCAGTGGCGAGATCGCTTTCAAGATGGAGCGTATCGGGAAAAGGCACATCGGGGAGAAACGCGGCGTTACAGCGGTCGCGTTCAAGCGTTGCGATATGTTCAGGGTCATGGCCCCAGAGGACAACCTCGTGGCCATTTCTTGCCAGGGTAATGGCAAGAGCGGTGCCGTACGAGCCGGCACCGATCACAGTCATTGAAGCATTACGTTGGTTCATCAGGCATCCTGATGTTCTTCAGTACCTTCGCCAGCCTGCTGCTGCAAATAGTTCATGAACAGCGCATCGAAGTTAACCGGCGCAAGGTTCAGTTGCGGGAATGTACCGCGGGATACCATGCTGGTGATGCACTCACGAGCATACGGGAACAGAATGTTCGGGCAGTATGCGCCCAGGCAATGTGCCATCTGGGTGCCTTCGATACCCGCGATGGAGAAAATACCGCCCTGCTGAACTTCACACAGGAACGCGGTTTCTTCGCCCAGGGAGGCCGTTACGGTAACACGCAGTACCACTTCGTATACGTCATCTGCCAGTTGGGAAGATGCCGTATCCAGATCAAGTTTAACTTCTGGTTGCCAATCTTTCTGGAAAACGTGCGGCGCGTTCGGCGCTTCGAAAGAGATATCCTTGGTATAAATACGTTGGATCTGGAAAGTCATTTCAGTGTTGTTTTGTTCTGACATGTGTAGAAAACCCTTAAGTGTTGTCCTTAAATACTGCGCAATGTAATGCCAACGTTCACACGTTATTTCAGCAGGGGATCCAGTCCACCACGTGCATCCAATGCATACAAGTCATCACAGCCGCCAATGTGCTGTGCGTCAATAAAAATCTGGGGAACCGTGGTGCGACCGCTGCGTTTGATCATCTCTTCACGCTTGGCGGCATTGCCATCGATCGGCAACTCCTGAAAACTCACGCCCTTGCTGCTCAGCAGTGCTTTTGCACGATGGCAATACGGGCAGGTTTCTTTGGTATAGATTTCAACATTGGCCATAATTTAGCTCCTGTTTTTTTACCCTGAAATTTCATGTTGCAGGGCGGCTGCAAAATGGAGTGTCCCCAGAAGCTTATAACAATAAGTCGCTGGGGGCCTAATTGCAGCTAACGGCCTGCATCATGAAAGACGACAGGTAAATTATTTGCCGCGCACCAGAGGCAAGTTTTCGCCAGCCCAGCCAGCAACGCCCTCTTTCAGCACGAATACTTGCGCAAAACCAGCTTTCGTCAGCGCGTTTGCAGGCTCCTGGCACTGCATGCCAGAACCGTCTACCACGATAACCGGTTTGTCTTTGTGCTTCTCAAGCTCACCAACATTGTTGGCTTTGATTTCACTCGGCAACAGATTGATAGAACCTGCGATATGGCCTTTACGGAAGTCATCACGCTGACGTAAATCCACAACCACAGCGTCTTCTTTGTTGATCAGACGCGTAGCTTCACCACGAGTAATCACCTTCACTTTCGAGGTCAGGCTCTTAAACGTAGTCACAAGAACCGCCACCAGTAACGCGATCCAGGCGATACTCAGTATGGGATGACGGCCAACAAATTGCATAATTTCTTGCATGGGGGGTAACAACTCCCGACGTAGTGATTAAAAAAACCAGGAAAGGAGTATACCTGCGCGGTGCGGCAAATACAGCCAGCGCGTTAACTGGAATGCAATTTTGCGGGGCACGACGAAAAAAAAGCGCAAATCTGGCATCGGCTTGCCGCGAGCGGTCGTATATTTTGATCTTCAGAGGCTATTTTATCGATTCAGCTGTAGTAAAATTACGCAAATTTTGACTCTTGAGTATGAGGTTGTCGCAATGTCGGTTTCTAAAAAACCTATGGTACTGGTGATTCTGGATGGCTATGGCTATCGTGAAGAACAGCAGGATAACGCCATTTTTAGTGCTAAAACCCCGGTAATGGATGCACTGTGGGCCAATCGTCCGCATACCCTGATCGACGCTTCCGGTCTGGAAGTCGGTCTGCCTGACCGTCAGATGGGTAACTCCGAAGTAGGCCACGTTAACCTGGGTGCCGGCCGCATCGTGTATCAGGACCTGACTCGTCTGGACGTTGAAATCAAAGATCGCGCTTTCTTTGCTAATCCAGTGCTGACTGGCGCGGTAGATAAAGCGAAAAACGCAGGTAAAGCAGTACACATTATGGGTCTGCTCTCCGCAGGCGGCGTACACAGCCACGAAGATCACATCATGGCGATGGTAGAACTGGCAGCTGAACGCGGCGCAGAAAAAATCTACCTGCACGCATTCCTTGACGGTCGCGACACCCCGCCGCGCAGTGCTGAATCCTCGCTGAAAAAATTTGAAGAGAAATTTGCTGCGCTGGGTAAAGGCCGCGTAGCGTCCATCATTGGTCGTTACTACGCGATGGACCGCGATAACCGTTGGGATCGCGTTGAAAAAGCCTATGACCTGCTGACTCTGGCGCAGGGTGAGTTCCAGGCCGATACTGCCGTTGCTGGTTTGCAGGCAGCTTATGCTCGCGACGAAAACGACGAGTTCGTGAAAGCGACCGTTATTCGTGCAGAAGGTCAGCCAGATGCGGCAATGGAAGACGGCGATGCGCTGATTTTCATGAACTTCCGTGCTGACCGCGCGCGTGAAATCACTCGTGCATTCGTGAACGCTGATTTCGATGGCTTCGCGCGTAAGAAAGTGGTTAACGTCGATTTCGTGATGCTGACCGAATACGCCGCTGACATCAAAACTGCGGTTGCTTACCCACCCGCTTCCCTGGTTAACACCTTCGGCGAGTGGATGGCGAAAAACGACAAAACTCAGTTGCGTATTTCCGAAACCGAAAAATATGCCCACGTTACTTTCTTCTTCAACGGTGGCGTAGAAGAGTCGTTCAAAGGCGAAGATCGCATTCTGATCAACTCACCGAAAGTGGCTACCTACGATCTGCAACCGGAAATGAGCTCCGCAGAGCTGACCGAAAAACTGGTTGCGGCCATCAAGAGCGGCAAATACGACACCATTATCTGTAACTATCCGAACGGCGACATGGTAGGTCACACCGGGGTGATGGAAGCGGCGGTTAAAGCGGTTGAAGCACTGGATCACTGCGTGGAAGAAGTCGCGAAAGCGGTTGAGTCCGTGGGTGGACAACTGCTGATCACCGCTGACCACGGTAACGCTGAACAGATGCGCGATCCGGCAACGGGTCAGGCACACACGGCACACACCAACCTGCCAGTTCCGCTGATTTACGTTGGTGATAAGAACGTGAAAGCGGTTGCAGGCGGCAAACTTTCTGACATCGCGCCGACCATGTTGTCGCTGATGGGTATGGAAATCCCGCAAGAGATGACTGGTAAGCCGCTGTTCATCGTGGAATAATCCCTCCCCATGAGGGGAAAGGCGATTAATACCATGACACGGGCCGTGAAACCGCGCAGGTTTGCAATCAGGCCCATCATCTACGCCAGCGTTCTTAGCGCTGGCGTATTGTTGTGCGCCTTTTCCGCCCACGCGGATGAGCGTGACCAACTCAAATCTATTCAGGCCGATATCGCCGCAAAAGAGCGCGCGGTACGCCAAAAGCAACAACAACGCGCAAGCCTGCTCGCACAATTGAAAAAGCAGGAAGAAGCGATCTCTGAAGCCACCCGTAAGCTGCGCGAAACGCAAAACACGCTCAATCAACTCAATAAACAGATTGATGAGATGAACGCGTCGATTGCCAAACTGGAGCAGCAAAAAGCCGCCCAGGAGCGCAGCCTCGCCGCGCAACTGGATGCCGCATTCCGTCAGGGCGAGCATACCGGTATTCAGCTAATTCTCAGCGGTGAAGAAAGCCAGCGTGGACAGCGTTTACAGGCTTATTTCGGCTATCTCAACCAGGCGCGACAAGAAACCATTGCCCAGTTGAAGCAAACGCGTGAAGAAGTCGCCATGCAGCGTGCTGAACTGGAAGAGAAACAAAGCGAGCAACAAACGCTGTTATATGAACAGCGCGCCCAACAGGCGAAACTGACTCAGGCGCTGAACGAGCGTAAAAAGACGCTGGCAGGGCTGGAGTCTTCCATCCAGCAAGGTCAGCAACAGTTGAGCGAGCTGCGCGCCAACGAATCCCGTCTGCGTAACAGCATTGCCCGTGCGGAAGCCGCGGCGAAAGCGCGTGCAGAACGAGAAGCACGTGAGGCCCAGGCGGTTCGCGACCGCCAGAAAGAAGCGACGCGTAAAGGCACCACCTACAAACCGACTGAAAGCGAAAAATCGCTGATGTCCCGTACCGGTGGTCTGGGCGCGCCGCGTGGTCAGGCATTCTGGCCGGTTCGCGGGCCGACGCTGCATCGCTATGGCGAACAGCTACAGGGTGAATTACGCTGGAAAGGGATGGTGATTGGTGCCTCTGAAGGTACTGAAGTTAAAGCGATTGCCGACGGTCGGGTGATTCTGGCTGACTGGCTGCAAGGCTACGGTCTGGTGGTGGTGGTTGAGCATGGTAAAGGCGACATGAGTCTTTACGGCTATAATCAGAGCGCACTGGTGAGCGTTGGTTCGCAGGTTCGCGCGGGCCAGCCAATTGCACTGGTGGGCAGCAGTGGCGGTCAGGGTCGGCCTTCACTCTATTTCGAAATTCGCCGCCAGGGTCAGGCGGTCAATCCACAGCCGTGGTTGGGAAGATAAGTTTTGTTTCCATTTCGTCGTAACGTTCTTGCATTTGCCACTCTGTTGGCGCTCTCCTCCCCCGTACTTGCTGGCAAACTTGCCATCGTCATTGATGATTTTGGGTATCGCCCGCACAACGAAAACCAGGTGCTGGCGATGCCTTCCGCTATCTCCGTCGCTGTATTACCCGATTCACCGCACGCCAGAGAGATGGCGACCAAAGCGCATAACAGCGGTCACGAAGTGTTGATTCATCTGCCAATGGCACCGTTGAGTAAACAGCCGCTGGAGAAAAATACGCTGCGCCCGGAGATGAGCAGCGACGAAATTGAGCGCATTATTCGTAGTGCGGTCAATAACGTGCCCTATGCCGTGGGGATCAACAACCACATGGGTAGCAAGATGACCTCTAACCTGTTTGGTATGCAGAAAGTGATGCAGGCGCTGGAGCGTTACAATCTTTACTTCCTCGACAGTGTAACCATTGGTAATACCCAGGCGATGCGCGCCGCGCAAGGCACTGGCGTGAAGGTTATTAAACGGAAGGTGTTCCTCGACGATTCACAGAACGAAGCGGACATCCGTGTGCAGTTCAATCGCGCAATTGATCTGGCGCGTCGCAACGGTTCAACCATTGCCATTGGGCATCCTCACCCTTCAACGGTACGCGTGCTACAACAGATGGTTTATAACCTGCCGCCAGACATTACGCTGGTGAAAGCCAGCAGCTTGCTGAATGAACCGCAGGTTGATACGTCTACACCGCCGAAAAACACTGTGCCCGACACACCGCGTAATCCGTTCCGTGGCGTGAAGCTGTGCAAACCGAAGAAACCGATAGAACCTGTTTATGCTAATCGCTTCTTTGAAGTATTAAGCGAAAGCATCAGCCAGAGCACGCTGATCGTTTACTTCCAGCATCAGTGGCAAGGCTGGGGCAAACAGCCCGAAGCGGCGAAGTTTAACGCTAGCGCAAATTAAAGGCGCTACGCGTAATGCGATGGTGCGACCGCGTTTTGTCGCGCCATTGCCATAAGCGGAAAGACCACAGTAACGCCTGGTAACCCACCTTCACGCTGCGCACATTGGTAATCAGGCGCTTATACATACCGGAAGTAAATATCTCGGCAATCATCCGTTGGCGGGTAAGAATATCCGGCTCTTTGCGCACCGCATGGCAAACACGCAATGCTTCGTAAGTTATTTGCTGATGAAATTCCGGATAAATCGTAATTTTGTCGGCATAATTTCGATTTAATTTCTCCAGCAGGCGGGTAATCTTAATATAGTGACGTTGATAATTAAGGTTTTTATTCCCTTGTCTATGCAACCGACTCACTGACGTATTATGCAGATAATATTTATATAATGATTGCTCGGTATATCGCGCACGCAGCGCGTTAAACATGAATTCTGTTGTCCAGACAATATCCTGATGATGTAATCCGGCAATAAATTTAATGTTATTTTTAACAATAACATCACGGCGATAAACCCCCATCCAGACAACGTGAGTCCAACGGCGCGAAGAAAGCCCCATCCGCAGCCAGTCCGGGCCGGTTAA
This sequence comes from uncultured Escherichia sp., assembly GCF_948475835.1. Classification (NCBI taxonomy): domain Bacteria; kingdom Pseudomonadati; phylum Pseudomonadota; class Gammaproteobacteria; order Enterobacterales; family Enterobacteriaceae; genus Escherichia; species uncultured Escherichia sp. The sequence goes on from NZ_CAOLGM010000058.1 coordinate 18,361, forward strand.
TACGCCGGTTGAGCGAAGGCGATCGCTGGGGATGGATTGCCAGGTTTCTCCCGTTTCACGAAAACACCAGTCAGCGTTGCACTGCGCCACGTCGAGGTCATCCTCTAACGCCATGGTCATCAGCGTTTCGTACATGGTGGGATAGACCTCATCGTCAGCATCGACAAAAGCGACATATTTGCCCGTCGCCACCTCGATCCCACGATTACGCGCTACCGATGCGCCAGCATTCGCCTGATGCAACAAACGAACGTGCGGATAGTTTTCTGCGTAATGCTTTGCTATTTCAACAGAATTATCCGTTGAACCATCGTTAATAATAATGATTTCCAGAGCAGTCCAGGTTTGCGTAATTAAAGATTCCATACAAGTGCGGAAATCATCGCCCGCATTATATAACGGAATAATAACACTAAGTTTATTGGTGCTGTTCATCATAAATTACCGACGACCTCTGAAGTTATCCTGACGTTTTACAGGCTTTGTATTAAGAAACTATTAAGCCTGTGAGATATTATTTTTACAGGTGAGAGAGTCACTTCAGGGTAGAGAGATAATGAGAGCAGCTATATAAGAGATCAGCGCAATTACGATATCTTTATTACACTGACAGGATTTTACATATTTAACGGATTATCCTCAGGCAAAAGGGCTGGAATACCAGCCCTTGTTCGTGTTAATCCCAACTCAGAATTACTTTCCCGGACTGGCCCGAACGCATAGCGTCAAAGCCCTTCTGGAAATCATCAATAGAGAAACGATGGGTAATGATCGGCGAGAGATCCAGACCTGACTGAATCAGCGCCGCCATCTTGTACCAGGTTTCAAACATCTCACGACCGTAAATACCTTTAATGAACAAGCCTTTAAAGATTACTTTGGTCCAGTCGATAGACATATCGGACGGTGGAATACCCAGCATCGCAATGCGACCGCCGTGGTTCATGGTGTCGAGCATGGTACGAAACGCTGGCGGCGCACCGGACATTTCCAGACCGACATCAAAGCCTTCGGTCATGCCCAGTTCTGCCATCACATCATTAAGGTTTTCTTTAGCGACGTTGACCGCACGGGTGATACCCATTTTGCGCGCCAGCTCAAGGCGGTATTCGTTAACATCGGTGATCACCACATTGCGTGCACCAACGTGTTTCGCCACCGCCGCAGCCATAATACCTATCGGACCTGCACCAGAAACCAGCACATCTTCGCCCACCAGATCGAACGACAGCGCGGTATGCACGGCGTTACCGAAGGGATCAAAAATGGAAGCCAGGTCGTCGGAGATATTGTCGGGGATTTTGAAAGCGTTGAACGCCGGAATCACCAGATATTCGGCGAAGCAGCCCGGACGGTTAACACCGACACCAATGGTGTTGCGGCACAGATGGGTACGACCGCCACGACAGTTGCGACAGTGACCGCAGGTGATATGGCCTTCGCCAGAAACGCGATCGCCGATTTTGAAGCCTTTCACTTCCTGACCAATACCTACCACTTCACCGACATATTCATGGCCTACGACCATCGGCACCGGGATGGTTTTTTGCGACCACTCATCCCAGTTATAGATGTGAACGTCAGTCCCGCAGATGGCTGTTTTACGGATTTTAATCAGCAGATCGTTATGCCCGAGTTCCGGTACAGGAACGTCGGTCATCCAGATGCCCTCTTCCGCTTTCAGTTTGGATAACGCTTTCATCTCACATCCTCAGGCGATAACGCCCAGTTGTTTACCAATACGCGTGAATGCTTCTACTGCACGCGTAATTTGCTCAGGGGTATGCGCCGCAGACATCTGGGTACGAATACGCGCCTGACCTTTCGGAACGACCGGATAGAAGAAACCGGTGACGTAAATGCCCTCTTTTTGCAGCTCACGGGCAAATTTCTGCGCCACTACTGCATCGCCAAGCATGACCGGAATAATGGCATGATCGGCTCCCGCCAGGGTAAAGCCCGCCGCCGACATTTGCTCACGGAACTGGCGCGTTCGCCCACAGACGGTCACGCAGTTCGCTGCCCGCTTCGACCATCTCCAGTACTTTGATGGACGCGGCAACAATGGCCGGTGCCAGCGAGTTGGAGAACAGGTACGGACGAGAACGCTGGCGCAGCCACTCAACCACCTCTTTGCGCGCCGCGGTATAACCACCAGAAGCCCCGCCCAGCGCTTTACCAAGCGTACCGGTGATAATATCGACCCGGCCCATCACATCGCAGTATTCATGGGAACCACGACCATTTTCACCGACAAAACCGACCGCGTGGGAGTCATCCACCATCACCAGGGCATCGTATTTATCTGCCAGATCGCAAACGCCTTTCAGGTTGGCAATCACGCCGTCCATTGAGAACACACCATCGGTGGCAATCAGCACATGACGCGCACCGGCTTCACGCGCTTCTTTCAGACGTGCTTCCAGCTCCTGCATATCGTTGTTGGCATAGCGATAGCGTTTAGCTTTGCACAGACGCACACCATCAATAATAGACGCGTGGTTCAGTGCGTCGGAGATAATGGCGTCTTCCGCACCCAGCAGCGTTTCAAACAGTCCACCGTTAGCATCAAAGCAGGAAGAGTAGAGAATCGCATCTTCCATCCCCAGGAATGCCGCCAGTTTTTGTTCAAGCTCTTTATGGCTGTCCTGAGTGCCGCAAATAAAACGCACCGAAGCCATGCCGAAACCGTGAGAATCCATTCCCGCCTTTGCTGCCGCAATCAGATCCGGATGATTCGCCAGCCCGAGATAGTTGTTGGCACAAAAGTTAATGACGTGGCTTCCATCAGCCACAGTGATATCTGCTTGCTGCGCAGACGTAATAATGCGCTCTTCTTTAAACAACCCTTCCGCCCGTGCGGTTTCCAGATCGTTGGTTAACTGCTGATAAAATTCTCCACGCATTGCGATTCTCCAGACAGGGCAAATTCCAGCACATATTACCCAAACTTATAGGTCGCGACGAGATGACGCGTTAACACTTCTGCAAAATTCAGGATAAATAACGTCCATCAATCTCACTTTTGGCGAATGGCTGAAGCCAACGCCGTGTAGTGATATGATAGAAGTATTCGTGTCTGAGATTGTCTCTGACTCCATAATTCGAAGGTTACAGTTATGATCATCGTTACCGGCGGCGCGGGCTTTATCGGCAGCAACATCGTTAAGGCCCTGAATGATAAAGGCATCACCGATATTCTGGTGGTGGACAACCTGAAAGACGGCACCAAGTTTGTGAACCTGGTGGATCTGGATATCGCGGACTATATGGATAAGGAAGACTTCCTGATCCAGATTATGGCTGGCGAAGAGTTCGGCGATGTCGAAGCGATTTTCCACGAAGGCGCATGCTCTTCCACCACCGAGTGGGATGGCAAGTATATGATGGATAACAACTATCAATACTCCAAAGAGCTGCTGCACTACTGTCTGGAGCGCGAAATCCCGTTCCTGTATGCATCTTCCGCGGCCACCTACGGCGGACGCACCTCCGACTTTATTGAATCCCGCGAGTACGAAAAACCGTTGAACGTCTACGGTTACTCAAAATTCCTGTTTGATGAATATGTTCGTCAAATCCTGCCTGAAGCTAACTCGCAGATTGTTGGCTTCCGCTATTTCAACGTTTATGGACCGCGTGAAGGCCATAAAGGCAGCATGGCGAGCGTCGCTTTCCATCTCAACACCCAGCTTAACAACGGTGAATCACCGAAGCTGTTTGAAGGTAGCGAGAACTTCAAACGCGACTTCGTCTATGTGGGCGACGTGGCTGATGTGAATCTGTGGTTCCTGGAAAATGGCGTTTCCGGCATCTTCAACCTCGGTACTGGTCGTGCGGAATCCTTCCAGGCTGTAGCTGATGCTACGCTGGCTTATCACAAGAAAGGCCAGATCGAATACATTCCGTTCCCGGATAAACTGAAAGGCCGCTATCAGGCGTTCACTCAGGCAGATCTGACTAATCTGCGTGCGGCGGGTTACGACAAACCGTTCAAAACCGTTGCCGAAGGTGTAACGGAATATATGGCCTGGCTGAATCGCGACGCGTAACTATGAAGATTTTGGTGATAGGCCCGTCTTGGGTGGGCGACATGATGATGTCGCAAAGTCTCTATCGCACGCTCCAGGCGCGCTATCCCCAGGCGATAATCGACGTGATGGCACCAGCATGGTGCCGTCCATTATTATCGCGGATGCCGGAAGTTAACGAAGCCATCCCTATGCCGCTTGGTCACGGGGCGCTGGAAATTGGCGAACGCCGCAAGCTGGGTCATAGCCTGCGCGAAAAACGTTACGACCGCGCCTACGTTTTACCCAACTCCTTCAAATCCGCATTAGTGCCTTTCTTCGCGGGTATTCCTCATCGCACCGGCTGGCGCGGCGAGATGCGCTACGGTTTACTCAACGATGTACGCGTGCTCGATAAAGAAGCCTGGCCGCTAATGGTGGAACGCTATGTCGCGCTGGCCTATGACAAAGGCGTGATGCGTACCGCACAAGATCTACCAAAACCGTTGTTATGGCCGCAATTGCAGGTGAGCGAAGGTGAAAAATCATATACCTGTAATCAATTTTCGCTTTCATCAGAACGTCCGATGATTGGTTTTTGCCCGGGTGCGGAGTTTGGTCCGGCAAAACGCTGGCCACACTACCACTATGCGGAACTGGCAAAGCAGCTGATTGATGAAGGTTATCAGGTGGTTCTGTTTGGCTCGGCGAAAGATCATGAAGCGGGCAATGAGATTCTTGCCGCTTTGAATACCGAGCAGCAGGCATGGTGTCGGAACCTGGCGGGGGAAACACAGCTTGATCAAGCGGTTATCCTGATTGCAGCCTGTAAAGCCATTGTCACTAACGATTCTGGCCTGATGCACGTTGCGGCGGCGCTCAATCGTCCGCTGGTTGCCCTGTATGGTCCGAGTAGCCCGGACTTCACACCGCCGCTATCCCATAAGGCGCGCGTGATCCGCCTGATTATCGGCTATCACAAAGTGCGTAAAGGTGACGCTGCGGAGGGTTATCACCAGAGCTTGATCGACATTACTCCCCAGCGCGTACTGGAAGAACTCAACGCGCTATTGTTACAAGAGGAAGCCTGACGGATGCGGGTTTTGATCGTTAAAACATCGTCGATGGGCGATGTTCTCCATACGTTGCCCGCACTCACTGATGCCCAGCAGGCAATCCCAGGGATTAAGTTTGACTGGGTGGTGGAAGAAGGGTTCGCACAGATTCCTTCCTGGCACGCCGCCGTTGAGCGAGTTATTCCTGTGGCAATACGTCGCTGGCGTAAAGCCTGGTTCTCGGCCCCCATAAAAGCGGAACGCAAAGCGTTTCGTGAAGCGCTACAAGCAGAGAACTATGACGCAGTTATCGACGCTCAGGGGCTGGTAAAAAGCGCGGCGCTGGTGACGCGTCTGGCGCATGGCGTAAAGCATGGCATGGACTGGCAAACCGCTCGCGAACCTTTAGCCAGTCTGTTTTACAATCGTAAGCATCATATTGCAAAACAGCAGCACGCCGTAGAACGCACCCGCGAACTGTTTGCCAAAAGTCTGGGCTATAGCAAACCGCAAACCCAGGGCGATTATGCTATTGCACAGCATTTCCTGACGAACCTGCCTACAGATGCTGGCGAATATGCCGTATTTCTTCATGCGACGACCCGTGATGATAAACACTGGCCGGAAGAACACTGGCGAGAATTGATTGGTTTACTGGCTGATTCAGGAATACGGATTAAACTTCCGTGGGGCGCGCCGCATGAGGAAGAGCGGGCGAAACGACTGGCGGAAGGATTTGCTTATGTTGAAGTATTGCCGAAGATGAGTCTGGAAGGCGTTGCCCGCGTGCTGGCCGGGGCTAAATTTGTAGTGTCGGTGGATACGGGGTTAAGCCATTTAACGGCGGCACTGGATAGACCCAATATCACGGTTTATGGACCAACCGATCCGGGATTAATTGGTGGGTATGGGAAGAATCAGATGGTTTGTAGGGCTCCGGGGAATGAGTTGTCTCAATTGACAGCAAATGCTGTTAAGCGATTCATTGAAGAAAACGCTGAAAACGCTGCTATGATTTAAATTACAACCCCTTAATAGATAATTTTGAAATAAAATCAGCCTCCTTGCTGATTTTATTTCACATATTCATTATTTATCTAATAAACATTGGTCTGATTGTGCTTTAAAATAAGCACAAAGCAATATTATGGTGACAAACACAGCAGTCGGAACCGGTTTAGAAAAGAGTATTACATCACTTAGGCCTACTACCAGTAGTGAAAAAAGCAAGATTAAAATATAAGGTTCTTTAGCAGTTCTTAAGGCATATATGAGTATTGCTGAAAAGGCTAAAATTGTTAATACAACTCCAGGAATACCACGCGTTGATAACGTATCTATGAGATCGTTATGCAAATGAGAATCTATATAGGGTAAAGCGCCACTCAATCTAGGCTCTTTTTCTTCTAGTTCATGTATTTTTTCCGCTCGTTTTTCCAGTGATTGTCCTATTGGAGAATATGTTTTTAAGCCAACTTCATACATTGCCAGACGGGCACCGACTGAAGTTCTGGTGTTATCATGCGAATAATTAACTAAATCGTTATTTAAGTCATTCATTCTCATAACCAATGTATCTTTAAAAGAAAATACACCTGCTAATAATGCAATCGCAATAAAACAATATAACTTATAATTAATTCGCTTATTAATATAACTATCCATTACGATTAATAGTAACGCAAAGAATGGAAACACTAATATGGCTGCACGCGTTTCAGTTACTATGACAGCACATAAGCTAAGCATGAAGTTAATTGTATATAATGTTGTTTTATGTCTAAAGTCGGATTTTAAAATGAGAATTGATGCCAGTAAAGAAGGGAAAAGGATGATGTAGCCTGCTGTTGTAGCGTGGGAAGCTGATAATGCAACACGGTCAACGTTTAAATAGAAATGTTGCCACATGGCATGCGCAAAAAAAAGTAACTGCGTTGCCAGGGATGCGAACAGAATTAGTTTCCCAAATTTTATTTTTGTTCTCAACTCATTTTTAGCAAAAAGAACCAAGAAAATAAAAGCACTACACAAGGCAATTTTCCCAGTTTCCATTGGGCCACGATATGCATTGGTATAAACAGAGCCTGAAACTTTATAATGTGAATACCAGATGATATTTATGATTCCCAAAAGACATAATGAGATGAAAATTAACAAAGTAGGATTATTAGTTATTGTTTTTTTTGGTGTTATTAGAAAATACAATGCAGATATAATTCCAGCTGCATGAAGAAACTTTGTTGCAACATCATCCCATAAAGACAAAGTCATCAAAGAAAAAATACATAATATGAGAATTAAAGACTTTATACCAGAATTAATTTCATTCCAACAAAATGACATATAGTTTCAACCTATGCTACGAGGATGGATTATTTAATGCAAGATCTAACGTTTATTCTTTTTCCTATTTACCAGTCTTACCATCCTCCAGAGAATATAATTTTTTGATGCTAATATTTTTGCTCGTCTTTTATCTCTCTTGCCAGAAAGATTACAAT
>NZ_CAOLGM010000059.1:0-25271 GCF_948475835.1 uncultured Escherichia sp.
CCCCCTCCCCGCATCCTTGTCCGCTTAACCGTTTCAGTCAGCCTATCCTTGATGAAACCGCGAGCAATGATAGGTGATTACGTCATGGTTTTACAGAAAATTACAGAAAAAGGAGGCAATATCGGGTAAAGGCATTAGCCCGACGAATACGTCGGGCTACAAGTATTATTGTGCTGCAGGTGTTTTAGCGGGTTGTTGATCCACAGGTTCTAACTGGAAGACCACATCGACCTGATCATCAAACTGAATAGCGGCCTGCTCGTAAGTTTCCTGGGCAGACACCGGCGCGGCATCGGCTTTCATCATCCGCACCATTGGGCTGGGCTGATAGTTGGAAACATGGTAGCGCACGCTATATACCGGCCCCAGTTTACGATGAAAGCCGTTCGCCAGTTCCTGCGCCTGATGAATCGCGTTATCAATCGCTGCCTTACGCGCTTTGTCTTTATAGGCATCCGGCTGCGCCACGCCCAGCGACACAGAACGAATTTCGTTAAGACCCGCCTTCAGCGCGCCATCCAGCAAGGAATTCAGTTTGTCTAACTGACGGAGCGTGACTTCCACCGTTCTCACAGCGCGGTAGCCTTTCAGGATACTTTTACCATCCTGATAATCATAATCTGGCTGGGTGCGTAAGTTCGCTGAGCTGATATCTTTTTTCGCGATCTGATTGAGTTCAAGGAAGGAAATGTATTGTGCGACGCGCTCATCTGCCTGTTTCTTGGCAGTAGCGGCATCCTTCGCGGCCACGTTAACTTCAATCGCAAGAGTGGCAATGTCTGGCACCGCATCCACGCTTGCCGTACCGGAGGTGACAATATGCGGTCCATCCGGCAATTCGTTAGCCTGCGCCGCCATCCCGCTAATACCCATTAATGCCGCCAGGGCGATAACTTTGAACTTCACGTTAGTCTCTCCGTGTTAATTGACTTGCCCAAAATTCAGGACCTCTGGAGGCAAGCTTAGCGCCTCTGTTTTATTTTTCCATCAGATAGCGCCTAACTGAACAAGGCTTGTGCATGAGCAATACCGTCTCTCGCCAGCTGCAAGGCTATAAACCACATGACACATCCCACTACCAGATTGATAATGCGCTGTGATTTTGCCGTGCGCAGGCGCGGTGCCAGCCAGGCTGCGAGAATAGCCAGACCAAAGAACCACAGGAAAGAGGCGCTAATTGTCCCGAGCGCAAACCAACGTTTTGGTTCGACGTCAAGCTGCCCGCCAAGGCTGCCCAGTACAACAAAAGTATCCAGGTAAACATGCGGATTCAGCCAGGTCACTGCCAACATGGTGGCGATAATTTTCCATCTGCCTTGCTTCAGGACTTCGGCACTGGCTAACTCAATATTACTGCTCATTGCGGTTTTAAAAGCGCCAAAACCATACCACAGCAAGAAGGCTACGCCGCCCCAGGTGACCAGCGCCAGCAACCACGGCGACTGCATCAATAACGCGCTGCCACCAAAAATCCCGGCGCAAATCAGGACCAAATCGCTGATAGCACAAAGTAAGGCAATCATAATGTGGTACTGACGACGAATGCCCTGATTCATCACAAAAGCATTTTGTGGACCGAGCGGTAGGATCATAGCTGCGCCAAGCGCAAGACCTTGAAAGTAATAAGAAAACACGTTGGATATTCCGAATTAAGTATCTGATGCAGAGACTATATCGCGGGATTGTTATTAGCGGAAATTGATAATATTAATTGGCAATCAGAAAAACTAATAAGAGAGAGGCCAGAGAGTATTATCTGGCCTCAGCGTTGATTACGCAGCTTTGTCTTCTTTCACCCGCTTAAAGTTCACATCCATTTGCGGGTACGGGAAGCTGATACCGGCGGCATCAAATTCACGTTTAATACGCTCCAGCACATCCCAGTACACGTTTTGCAGATCGCCGCTGTTGCTCCAGACGCGGACCACGAAATTAATCGACGATGCACCAAGTTCGTTCAGGCGCACAGTCATTTCGCGATCTTTCAAAATGCGATCTTCAGACTGGATAATATTGGTCAGGATCTGCTTAACCTGATCGATATCGGAATCATACGCCACGCCAATAATAAATTCGTTACGGCGAACTGGCTCGCGGGAGAAGTTAATAATATTTCCGGCAATAATTTTACCGTTCGGAATAACGATAATTTTACCGTCTGCAGTACGCATGGTGGTGGAGAAAATCTGCACACTCAGCACAGTACCGGCTACGCCGCCGAGGTCAACATATTCTCCGGCACGGAACGGGCGGAACATGACAAGTAACACGCCAGCGGCCAGGTTAGAAAGTGACCCCTGCAAAGCCAGACCAACAGCTAAGCCTGCGGCACCGAGTACAGCAATGACTGACGCTGTTTGTACACCCACGCGTCCCAGGGCAGCGATTAGCGTAAAGGCGATAATACCGTAACGGACTAATGCAGAAAGAAAATCAGCAACAGTGGCATCGATTTTACGGGAGATCATCAGGCGATTCACCGCGTTGGAAATCATCCGCGCGATAATCAAACCAACGATGATGATCGCGAGTGCCGCCACGATGTTTACTGCATAACTTAGCAGCAGCGCCTGGTTAGCTACCAGCCAGCTTCCCGCGCCGTTTATGCTATCGACAACATTCAAATCTTCCATTCAATATTCCTTTTCAACTGACTCAAAATGGAGAAATACACTCCGCCGCCTTATGACGGGCAGTCTGACAAGGGTAAACAATAAAGCATAATTTTGCCAAATAGATCACAGATTTCTCATCTGAATCACCTTGCTTTTGGCGAAAAAATCCCCGCAGAGCGGGGCTCAGACAGATATCAATGTGCGCTTTGTCATGCCGGATGCAGCGTGAACGCCTTATCCGGCCTACAAAAACCTGCAAATTCAATATATTGCAGGATACGTGTAGGCCTGATAAGCGTAGCGCATCAGGCAATTTTGCTTTTGGCGAAAAAAAGACCCGCAGAGCGGGCCTTGAGATAAGCAGAAAGGAATGACTTACAGAACGTCGATCGCGTTCAGTTCCTGGAATGCTTTTTCCAGACGAGCGATCATCGAAGTCTGACCGGCACGCAGCCATACGCGCGGATCGTAGTATTTCTTGTTCGGCTGATCTTCGCCTTTCGGGTTACCCAGCTGACCCTGCAGATAAGCTTCGTTCGCTTTGTAGTAGTTCAGAACGCCTTCCCAGGTTGCCCATTGGGTATCGGTATCGATGTTCATTTTCACTACGCCGTAGCTTACGGAGTCTTTGATTTCCTGAGCAGTAGAACCGGAACCACCGTGGAATACGAAGTTCAGGCTGTTGTGCGGCAGGTTGTGTTTCTTAGAAACATATTCCTGAGAATCACGCAGGATGGTCGGAGTCAGAACCACGTTACCCGGCTTGTAAACACCGTGTACGTTACCGAAGGACGCAGCGATGGTGAAACGCGGGCTGATTTTGCTCAGCTCGGTGTATGCGTAATCAACGTCTTCCGGCTGGGTGTACAGTGCAGAAGCGTCCATGTGGCTGTTGTCCACGCCGTCTTCTTCACCACCGGTGCAACCCAGTTCGATTTCCAGAGTCATGCCGATTTTGGACATACGCTCCAGGTATTTAGAGCAGATTTCGATGTTCTCTTGCAGAGATTCTTCAGACAGGTCGATCATGTGAGAAGAGAACAGCGGCTTACCGGTAGCTGCGAAGTGTTTTTCACCCGCGTCCAGCAGACCGTCGATCCACGGCAGCAGTTTCTTCGCGCAGTGGTCAGTGTGCAGGATAACCGGAACACCATAATGTTCAGCCATCTGGTGAACGTGATGCGCACCAGAGATCGCGCCCAGGATAGCAGCACCCTGCGGAACGTCAGATTTCACGCCTTTACCAGCGATAAAGGAAGCACCACCGTTGGAGAACTGAACGATAACCGGCGCTTTAACTTTAGCAGCAGTTTCCAGTACGGCGTTGATGGAGTCAGTACCGACGCAGTTTACTGCTGGCAGTGCGAAGTTGTTTTCTTTTGCTACCTGGAAAACTTTCTGTACGTCATCACCAGTGATTACGCCAGGTTTTACGAAATCAAAAATCTTAGACATGTCTCTTGTCCTGTATCGTCGGGCCTTATACTCATCATACTTCAAGTTGCATGTGCTGCGTCTGCGTTCGCTCACCCCAGTCACTTACTTATGTAAGCTCCTGGGGATTCACTCTCTTGTCGCCTTCCTGCAACTCGAATTATTTAGAGTATGAAAAAATGCGTGCTCTAAAAGCGCGCTGAAACAAGGGCAGGTTTCCCTGCCCTGTGATTTTTTACTTCTTAGCGCGCTCTTCGAGCATCGCTACTGCAGGCAGTACTTTACCTTCCACGAATTCGAGGAATGCGCCGCCGCCAGTGGAGATGTAGGAGATTTTGTCAGCAATGCCGAACAGGTCGATTGCTGCCAGAGTGTCGCCGCCGCCAGCGATGGAGAACGCTTCGCTGTCTGCGATAGCGTTAGCCACGATTTCAGTACCTTTGCGGAAGTTCGGGAATTCGAACACGCCAACCGGACCGTTCCACAGAATGGTTTTCGCATTCTTCAGGATTTCAGCCAGTTCCTGAGCGGAAGCATCACCGATATCCAGGATCTGCTCGTCAGCTTTCACATCGTTAACAGATTTCAGGGTAGCCGGTGCAGTTTCAGAGAACTCGGTTGCTACGCGAACATCAGACGGAACCGGGATGTTGCAGGTGGTCAGCAGACGTTTAGCTTCGTCAACCAGGTCAGCTTCGTACAGGGATTTACCCACATCGTGGCCTTGTGCCGCGATAAAGGTGTTAGCGATACCACCACCAACAATCAGCTGGTCAGCGATTTTAGACAGGGAGTCCAGAACGGTCAGTTTGGTAGATACTTTAGAACCACCAACGATAGCCACCATCGGGCGAGCAGGTTCTTTCAGTGCTTTACCCAGCGCGTCCAGTTCAGCTGCCAGCAGCGGGCCTGCGCACGCAACGTCAGCGAATTTACCGATACCGTGAGTAGAAGCCTGCGCGCGGTGAGCAGTACCGAATGCGTCCATTACGAACACGTCACACAGTGCAGCGTATTTTTTGGACAGGGTTTCGTCGTCTTTCTTCTCGCCTTTGTTGAAGCGAACGTTTTCCAGAACAACCAGTTCACCTTCAGCAACGTCAACGCCGTCGAGGTAATCTTTAACCAGACGAACCGGGTTAGACAGTTTGTCTTTCAGGTAGTTAACAACCGGCAGCAGAGAGAATTCTTCGTTGTACTCGCCTTCGGTAGGACGACCCAGGTGGGAAGTTACCATCACTTTTGCGCCTTGTTTCAGGGCCAGTTCGATGGTCGGCAGAGAAGCACGGATACGCGCGTCGCTGGTTACTTTCCCGTCTTTTACTGGTACGTTCAGATCCGCACGGATAAATACACGTTTCCCAGCAAGATCCAGATCGGTCATCTTAATTACAGACATGGTGAATCCTCTCGTTGATTCTAAAAGTTTTGCAGACGCTGCTTGCGTCTTACCTGAAAGCAACAGTAGCCATAGCTAACGTCGTGTCGAGCATTCGGTTAGCAAAGCCCCATTCGTTATCGCACCAGACCAACGTTTTGATCAGGTGTGCGCCACTGACCCGGGTTTGGGTGCCATCGACAATGGCACTGTGCGGATCGTGGTTAAAATCTACAGAGACCAACGGCAATTCCGTATAGTCAACTATACCATGAAATGCACCTTGTGCTGCTTTTTGCAGCAACAGGTTGACTTCATTGGCTTTTACAGGTTTCTTCACCGTCACGCTTAAATCGATTGCCGTCACATTTATGGTTGGCACACGTACCGCAATCGCTTCAAAGCGATCGTTAAATTGCGGAAAAAATCGTGTGATACCGGCGGCCAGTTTAGTATCGACCGGAATGATCGACTGGCTGGCTGCCCGGGTGCGACGCAGGTCAGGATGGTATGCATCAATAACCTGTTGATCGTGCATGGCGGAGTGAATTGTGGTCACTGTGCCGGACTCAATACCGTACGCATCATCTAACAATTTGATGACGGGAATTATGCAATTCGTGGTACAGGAAGCGTTAGAAACGATGCGGTGTTCCGCACGAAGTTGATCCTGATTGACGCCGTAAACAACGGTCGCGTCGAGATCGTTACTGCCAGGATGTGAAAAGAGCACTTTTTTGGCCCCGGCGGCAATATGCGCTTCGCCATGCTCGCGGGAGCCATATACGCCGGTGCAGTCGAGGACTACATCAACGCCAAGTTCACGCCAGGGGAGCGATTGCAGTGAACGTTCATGCAATACGCGGATGGCGTCATCACCAACAAAAAGTTGATCGCGTTCCTGTCGTACTTCCCATGCAAAACGGCCATGGCTGGTGTCATATTTCAACAAATGCGCCATGCCCGCAGCATCCGCCAGTTCGTTGATTGCCACCACGGTAATTTCCGCCCGGCGTCCGGATTCATACAAAGCACGAACCACATTACGCCCGATGCGACCGAAGCCATTTATCGCTACGCGTACGGTCATAGATCTCCTGCAAGGTTTTCCCTGAGCAAATTTGCCAGACAGAGTAATCCAGCAAATCGTCCGGGGAAACCTTACCTGTCGCAAACTGCGACTGATTGGTTAATTGTCGAACATTTAATCGACTGAAACGCTTCAGCTAGGATAAGCGAAACGTGGAATAAAAGGAATGATTGTCCAGTCAAAGAAAGCAATTATCTGACTTACGTCACGTTTTCAGCCCCGCCCCTGTGGAATTTATTCCACTTTGCAGAATCACGAATAAGCGTAGCAAAATCTTTTCGTTGTGCCGTCACAAACCCTGACTTATATCAGAATATGACTGATGCAGCGTCGATATTATCCGCAATACGTCCGAGTTTCGGAGTACTCCAATGATGACATTGCCCTACCCATATTCTTCCTCCGCACGCTTTTACGCACTGCGCCTCCTCCCCGGGCAGGAAGTTTTTTCCCAGCTACACGCTTTTGCACAGCAGCATCAACTTCATGCTGCCTGGATTGCAGGCTGTACCGGTAGCCTGACTGACGTCGCCTTGCGCTATGCCGGGCAAGAAGGCACCACGCTCCTGAACGGTACATTCGAAGTGATCTCACTAAACGGCACGCTGGAACAGAGTGGTGAGCATCTTCATCTCTGCGTTTCCGATCCACACGGCACGATGCTTGGCGGTCATATGATGCCCGGCTGTACCGTGCGGACCACGCTTGAACTGGTGATCGGTAGCCTTGAGGAACTGGCGTTTAGCCGCCAACCTTGCGCGCTTTCTGGTTACGACGAGTTGCATATTTCCCCCGTTAAATAACTACTTTCAAAGAGGTTTTCTTATGGCGCGTAGCCACTTTTCCAGTCAGGCACTGGTGTTGATCGTTATATCTATCGCCATCAATATGATCGGCGGGCAACTGGCCAGCATGGTCAAATTACCTATATTTCTCGACTCCATCGGCACACTTATTAGCGCGGTACTGCTTGGTCCGGTGATCGGAATGCTGACCGGCTTACTGACCAATTTACTCTGGGGATTGCTGACCGACCCGATCGCCGCCGCATTTGCACCCGTCGCGATGGTCATCGGCCTGGTCGCCGGTTGGCTGGCGCGAGCGGGTTGGTTTCGCACCCTGCCAAAAGTCGTTGTCAGCGGCGTGATTATTACGCTTGCGGTAACGGTCGTCGCTGTACCGCTGCGTACTGCGCTGTTCGGCGGTGTCACCGGTAGCGGAGCCGATTTGTTCGTTGCCTGGATGCACTCGATGGGGCAAAACCTGGTGGAGTCGGTGGCGATTACGGTGATAGGCGCGAACCTGGTCGATAAAATTCTTACAGCGGTGATTGTCTGGCTTTTACTGCGCCAGCTGCCGATTCGCACCACGCGCCATTTTCCGGCAATGGCTGCCGTGCGCTAAATGCATCCATTTACCTCATTAACACTGTGGGCATTGGCGGCCTGCACCACGCTTATCCTGCCCGCGCAGACCATTTTGCCGATCTATAGCGCGGCGACCTTTTTCTGCCTTATTGCGCTAAAGGCCACGCGGCGGCGGGCAAAATATGTCGTCTGGCTGATGTTCTCGCTGGGAGCCGGGCTGTGGCTGGTACACGGTGGCTGGCTACCAGAATGGCTAAGCGGCACGCCACGCTCGCCAGAACGGTGGTCGCATGCTATTACGCTCTGGTTGCGGATTCTGGCGATTGTTTCAACCTCACAGTTGTGGATGCAGTACGTCCCCGTGCAATGTTTTATTCGCGCTCTGTTTGCTTCTCGCCTGCCGCCAGGCGTCGCTTATCTGTTTGCCGGGCCGTTATTGGTCGTTGAGCAGTTAAAACGGCAATTAGCGATTATTCATGAAGCGCAGCGTGCCCGCGGCGTGCCGCTGGATGAGGGCTGGTATCAGCGTTTACGTGCGATGCCCGCGTTAATTATTCCGCTAACACACAATGCGCTTAACGATCTGGCTGTCCGTGGTGCGGCGCTGGATATGCGGGCATTTCGGATCCACAACCGACGAACAACGTTGTGGGCACCAGCCGATAGCACCCTACAACGCGTAGCGCGTTACACCATGATCTTGCTGATGCTGACAGAATTCGGAGCGTGGATATGGTTACGTTAGAACAGTTCCGTTATTGCCCGACACACTCAACGCATCCTCCGTTCTGTTATGACTTTCACTATGTCAAACCGGGGATGGTCGCCATCTTTGGTGACAACGGCAGTGGCAAAAGTACGCTGGCACAGCTGATGGCGGGCTGGTATCCGGACTTTCTGCCAGGAGAGATAACAGGCACGGGGACGCTCCTCGGTACGCCCATTGGGCATCTCCCGCTTAATGAACAATCCGCCACCATCCAGCTCGTCCAGCAATCGCCCTATTTGCAGCTCTCCGGCTGTACCTTTAGCGTGGAAGAAGAAGTTGCCTTTGGGCCAGAAAATCTGTGTCTTGCTGAAGCAGAGATTATGGCGCGGATTGATGCCGCCCTGACTCTGACCGAGTGCCAGCCGTTGCGCCATCGTCACCCGGCAACACTCTCCGGTGGAGAGACACAGCGCGTGGTCATCGCCTGCGCCATCGCGATGCAGCCAAAGCTCTTAATTCTTGATGAAGCCTTTAGCCGCCTGACTCCGCAGGCCAGCGAAATGCTGTTGCAGCGCTTACAACACTGGGCGTTTGAACGTGGTTCGCTGATTATTCTTTTTGAACGTCATCGCACACCTTTCCTGAACTACTGCCAGCAAGCGTGGCAATTGAAAAACGGAGCGCTCCAGCCACTATGTTAACGTTAAATAAGATATCTTATCGCTGGCCTGGCGCGGCAACGGATTGTCTTTGCGACATTTCTCTGCAACTCAAACAAGGTGAATGGTTGGCGCTGACCGGCGACAATGGCGCGGGAAAATCGACGCTGTTACGAGTAATGGCAGGTCTTCTTACGCCCACAGCCGGTACGGTTATGCTGCAACAACAGGCGATGAAAAACCTGAAAAACCGCCAGCGCGCGGCAAAGGTTGGCGTACTGTTTCAGGAAGCGGAAAACCAACTTTTTCACAGCACCGTCGCTGACGAGATCGCATTTGGTTTGAAACTGCAAAAATGCCCGGCGGATGAAATCACTCAACGTACCCATGCTGCCCTGCAATGTTGTCAGTTAGCAGACACTGCCAACGCGCACCCGTTGGATCTGCATAGTGCGCAGCGACGGATGGTCGCCGTCGCCTGCCTGGAAGCACTCTCTCCGCCACTATTGCTGCTGGACGAGCCGAGTCGGGATTTTGACGAAAATTGGTTGAGCGTGTTTGAAAGCTGGCTGGAGAAGTGCCGCCAGCGAGGCACGAGCGTCGTAGCAATCAGTCATGACGCCGCATTTACCCGGCGTCATTTCTCTCGTGTGGTGCGACTGGAAGATGGTCTAATCAGGAACGTTAATCCACCAGACGATATTCACCCGTAGCGGTCATCATTAAGGTCAAATTTGCAGGCAGACTCTCTTCCAGCACCCGGCGAACATTCGGCCCGTCGGTACGGTCATAAAAAGCTTCTGCGTCTGCCAGCGATACCCCTCCCGCCAGCTTGCGCCCTACCAGTCGTTCCCGCAACGCAGTAGCTGGCGCGTTGATAAAGATCGAGAAATCACAAAATTGCGCAAGCTGGCACCACTTCTCGTCGTCCAGCAACAACCAGTTTCCTTCGACGATGACGAGTGGTGCGGTAACGTGCAACGCATCTTCAACAGGATCATGCTTTTGTCGATCATACTGCGGCCACGTACAATCCCCTTCCACGACCTGGCACAGATTTTCCGCCAGTTTCGCAACGTCAAATGTCTCTGGTGCGCCTTTGAAGGGGCGCAATTGATGCGCATCCAGCCAGCTATTGTAATGGTGAAAACCATCCATCGGGAGCGTCTGGATAGCGGGTAATTCAGGGTCTTGTTGCGCGAGATATTCCCAGAAGGTAGTTAAGGTAGATTTACCCGTCCCCGGCGGAGCGCAAAGAAAAACCACCGTACGTCGCTGCGGACTTACCGTCTGTAAGGCCGCCAGCATACGCAGCAACGGTTTATGCACGCGTTCTATCTCTTCATCATGGTACTGCGCTTGCACGTTCAGCCCATTCACCGTTAATTCAATTTTCACGGCGTTAATTCCTTTAAGGTGGTCGTTACTGCCAGCGTCAGCGCCGTTTTGACCATTCCGCTAAAACGCGCCTCTGACCAGACGGCGAAATCGGCGAACTTCATCGCTTTCAACGCGTCATAGAGCGTCGCATTGCAGGTTATGCTATTGACGTTGCTGATAAAATCCCAGGTCATGTCATCGGCAAATCCGGGCGTTTCATCCTGTTCGTTCAGGTAATGCCAGAACTGGGAAAAATGCGTGATATCGGCGTACAGCCATTTATCCATTTTCCCCAGCGCATAAATCAAACGCAGTGCAACATCAATATCGTCAAGCGGGCCGCTTTGGGCGAGTAACGGCTTCACTGCATATTCGACGATCTCTTCATCGTTATCGACAAACAGCGACGGCAGAAACTGGCGTATCCCCTGGAGCAAAATAGAATGCGCAGTTTTCATAAATGAAAATAAATTGTCCTGTGCATCCAGTTGCTCAAGCACATCATCTTCTGTCAGCGTCGCCATTGGTCTTCCGATAGATCACCATCAATGCAGGGAGTCTATTATATTACACGTTTGGTCCGCGCCGCCGATCAGTAATGTCTGCGTCCGCACCCCATTCGCCGTCTGTTGGATACCGTTCACCAACTCGCCGCCCGTCACGCCCGTAGCGCTAAAGAGGATATCGTTCCCCCTCACCAGTTCATCGAGCGAGTACACACGGTTAACGTCAACGCCCATTGCCTTACAACGCTTGCGCTCCTGCTCTGCAATCTGCCGATTTTCCGTGTAATCCCCTTTAGCCTGACAAAAGTCAATCAGCTCGGCCTGCATATCCCCACCTAATGCTTTAACGGCACAGGCAGAAATCACGCCTTCTGGCGCACCGCCGATGGTGTACATCACGTCGTAAGGATTATCCTGCCAGCAGGTCAGCACGCTGGCGGCGACATCGCCATCCGGCAGAGCGAAAACCTTCACGCCCAGCTGTGTTGCTTCTTCAATCGCGGCACTCAGGCGCGGTTTATCCAGCGTAACCATGCGCAGCTTGTCCAGCGGTTTGCCTAACGCCCGCGCCACGTTGCGCAAGTTGTCCGCCAGAGGCAAAGACAGATCAATCGCCCCGGCAGCCAGTCGATTAACAACCAGCTTTTTCATATACATATCGGGCGCATGTAACAGGCTATCTCGAGGGGCGAAAGCCATGACCGCCAGCGCATTGCTCTGCCCCATCGCTACCATCCGCGTGCCTTCAATCGGGTCAACCGCGATATCGACTTCTGGCCCATCGCCTTTGCCCACCTCTTCGCCAATCCACAGCATCGGCGCATGGTCAATTTCTCCTTCGCCGATAACCACTCGTCCACGAAAAGCGACGTCGTTTAATGCCTGGCGCATCGCGGTGACCGCCAGGCCATCAATTTTATTTTTGTCGCCACATCCGGTTTGCGGCCAGGCAGCCAACGCTGCCTGTTCCGTAACGCGAAATAATGGCCACGCCAGGGACATCATTGCGCGGCCTCCCCAATATCAACGCCAAATTGCGCCAGCAGATATTTCTCGGCCTGCTCATTCCAGATGCCGTGCGTTTCCTCAACCAGCCGCGCCAGCTCTTTAAACAGCGGATCGGTTTTGCCTTTTTCGGCAAAATCGGCAATGGCGGTGAGCGGCATGGTCACGCCGTTATAAATGAGTTTTTTACCGCCAGGGATATCCGGCAGATTGAGCACGGTATCTGGCACCGCATCCAGCCCACCGATATGCGTGACCATAAAGGACGGCTGCAACTGCCCCGTGGCGCTTAACGCAATCGCCTCTTTCATGTCGTCCGTTGAACCGCCGGATGTACCGACGACGTGCGTGCTGTTGTAATGGACGTTGTAGAAATTAAACGGCACTTTGAAGTTTTTATCCGTCGGCCCGGCAAAGAAGTTCAGACAGCCATCTTCCGCCAGTAATTCGTCAGCCATCTCAACGACAGCAGGCACCGCCGCATAAACAAAAATGTCATCGAACCCGACATCTCCTGTCAGCGCCCGCAGCGTCTGGACCGGATCGCTCATCCCTTTGGTATTCACATACACCAGCTCAATGCCTTTACTGGCCGCCAGATCCACCGGCAGCAGCTTCTGCACCTGCGCCAGACGTTTGTCGTCGATATCGACCACCACCACCCGCGACGGTTGTATGCCGCCGTTAATGGCGTAATCGATAGCGCCAATGCCCATCGGACCTGCACACGCCAGCAGTGCAATATTGCCGCCAGGTTTGACGCCCATGCGATGCTCATAAACATATTGCGTGGTGTGATAATTGGCATGATAAGCACCAATAATGCAGCACATAGGCTCTGCCAGCGACGCCGCAGCAAAATAAGAGCCGTGATACGGTAATACGCAGCCCAAATTAATGGCGATTTCGGGAATAATCATATAAGTGGCATTGCCGCCAAAATATTCGTAGCTGTAGCCCGCTGAATATCCGCTTGGTAACCCCATCGCTGGTTGCAATACAAAACGCTGGCCTTTTTTATATTTGCCAGTGAGATTTTTACCCACTTCGACAATAACCCCGGCACATTCATGCCCGGTAATGACCGGATGATTTTCTAAATCGTCGGGTACGCGTTTATGTTCACTACCGAGTAACGCAGCTTTCCAGGTGGATAAACAGACGCTGTCAGAAATTACACTCACCAGTAATTCATTATCGGTAATTTCTGGCAGTTCAAATTCGCGCAGACGGACATCCCGCTTGCCATAAATAGCAGCAACTTTGGTTTTCATTTTTACCTCTGTAATCAGTGTTTATGTTCGGCGGTTAATTGATTAAATAAAGTGTCGAGTTTTGGATCGCCAATATAGTTATTAATCAATATCAGCGGTTTATCCGTAACACGTTTCACGCGCCCTTCCAGACTGGCATGAGTAACGACGATATCGGCATCCGCAGGCACGTTTTCTATCGCGTAATGTTTTACTTCTATTGCCAGCCCCGCTTTTTCCAGGCGTTTACGGAAGGTGGTCGCGCCCATCGCACTGGAGCCCATCCCCGCATCGCAAACAAAGGCGATACGCTTAACCCTGCTTAACGAGAATGCACCCTCTTGTTTCATCGCCTTAACCGCATTGGCTGACTGAGCAAACTCATCTTCGCTCTCCGTTTCCACCGTTTTTTCCATCTTCAGTATCAGCGAAGTAATAGCAAAGGACACCAGGGTACCTACCGTAACACCGGCAATTGTCGCCAGGAACGAGCCTTTCGGCGTCAGTGCCAGGTAAGCAAAGATAGACCCCGGACTTGGGCCAGCCACCAGACCACCGTCCAGTAAGTTAAACATCCAGGTACCAGACATACCGCCCGCAATCATGGCAATAATAGTCAGCGGCTTCATCAGCACATATGGGAAATACAGTTCGTGGATCCCACCGAGGAAGTGAATAATCATCGCCCCGGGCGCAGAACGTTTACTCATCCCTTTACCAAACAAGGTAAACGCCAGCAGCAGCCCCAGGCCCGGACCTGGGTTAGAGGCCACCATAAAGAAGATGGATTTACCGTTAACCGAAGCCTGTTGCATTCCCAGCGGATAATAGACGCCCTGATCGATCGCATTATTAAGGAAAAGCACTTTCGCCGGTTCATTGATGACTGACAGCAGAGGCAGATAACCCGCATGTACCAGCGCCTCGATACACTCTTTGACGAAAGTATTGGCAATTAACACCGCCGGGCCGATCACTTCAAAACCCAGCAGACAAAGGAGCATCCCCGCGATACCTAATGAGAAGTTATTGATAACCATCTCAAAACCGGCAGGTATGCGTTTTTCCAGTGCCTTATCGACATATTTTATGACCAACCCACCGAGCGGCCCCATGATCATTGAGCCAAGGAACATCGGGATCTCTGCGCCAACGATCACACCAATAGTACCTATTCCGCCCATGACCGCCCCGCGTTTACCGCCGACCAGATGACCACCTGTAGAACCAATCATCACGGGCAATAAATAGGTAATCATCGGGCCGACAATTTTGGCGAAATGTTCGTTAGGCAGCCAACCGGTGGGAATAAATAACGCAGTAATAAAACCCCAGGCAATAAAAGCACCAATATTGGGGATGACCATTGCAGTCAAAAAGCCCCCAAAAGCCTGGACCTTTGCACGAGCAGACTTGTTTTCCATAATATTATCCTGTAGAGGAGAGAGTAATTATCCGCGGCTGATAATGTCCGCTAATTGTTTTTCTGATGATGCTGTTAAGAGTTGTTCGAGTATTTCTTCTTCGCACAGTAATTCACTTAACGCCTGAATAGCGCCAATGTGCGAATCGGCATCGGCAGCAGAGAGTCCGATGAGTAATTTAATTGGTTCGTCATTCCCCGGAAAATAAACACCTTGTTCAAGTAATGTCAAAGACATCCCGGTTTTAAGCGCCCCACATTCCGGTCGCGCATGAGGCATTGCCACGCCTGGTGCGAGAATATAATAAGGGCCATTGTTAATGGTGGAATCTTTAATTGCCTGAATGTAATTCTCGCTGATATAGTTTTTATCCAGCAATGATACCATCGAGAAATCGATAGCTTCCTGCCAATCTTTTGCTGAATGTATAACTGAGATTGATGATTCTGGAAAATAATCACTAAGCCGCATAAATTATCCTTATTTTATTTTTAGGGTACCGTCCGGCGGTAAAAATAAAATACTCGTGCGGTTTAATGAAAGCAATTGAGCAGGGAAACCGATGTTTTGAAAACAGTGAATTATTAATTTCTTATATAACATTGAGTTATAGATATAACAACAAATGTCAATACGCATATCGTGATGCATATTACATAATTGATATTTATTGCATATAAATATTTGTGATCTACAACACGCTTTATCTATTGCTTGTCCGCAAACGGACATATCAAGGTAATAAAAAAGGTCGCCGAAGCGACCTTTTTACCCGAAATGCTAATTACAGCAGTTCTTTTGCTTTCGCAACAACGTTATCAACAGTGAAGCCGAACTCTTCAAACAGCAGCTCTGCCGGAGCAGATTCACCGAAGGTGGTCATACCGACGATAGCACCGTTCAGGCCAACATACTTGTACCAGTAGTCAGCAATACCCGCTTCTACAGCAACGCGTGCAGTAACCGCTTTCGGCAGTACGGATTCACGGTAAGCAGCATCCTGCTTGTCAAATGCGTCGGTAGACGGCATGGACACCACGCGCGCTTTCACGCCTTCGGCAGTCAGTTTTTCGTAGGCAGCAACAGCCAGTTCAACTTCTGAACCGGTAGCGATGAAAATCAGTTCCGGCTGACCGGCGCAGTCTTTCAGCACATAACCACCGCGCGCGATGTTTGCCAGTTGCTCTTCAGTTCGTTCCTGCTGCGCCAGGTTCTGACGGGAGAGGATCAGTGCGGTCGGGCCGTCCTGACGCTCAACACCGTATTTCCACGCGACCGCGGATTCAACCTGGTCACACGGACGCCATGTAGACATGTTCGGGGTTACGCGCAGAGAAGCGACCTGCTCTACCGGCTGGTGAGTCGGGCCATCTTCGCCCAGACCGATGGAGTCGTGGGTGTAAACCATCACCTGACGCTGTTTCATCAGCGCAGCCATACGTACGGCGTTACGTGCGTATTCCACGAACATCAGGAAGGTGGAGGTGTACGGCAGGAAACCACCGTGCAGGGAGATACCGTTAGCAATCGCGGTCATACCGAACTCGCGAACACCGTAGTGGATGTAGTTACCCGCAGCATCTTCGTTGATTGCTTTAGAACCAGACCACAGGGTCAGGTTAGACGGTGCCAGGTCAGCAGAACCGCCGAGGAATTCCGGCAACAGCGGACCGAAAGCTTCGATAGCATTCTGAGACGCTTTACGGCTGGCGATTTTCGCCGGGTTAGCCTGCAGTTTAGCAATGAACTCTTTTGCTTTCGCGTCGAAGTCAGACGGCATTTCGCCTTTCATACGGCGGGTAAATTCAGCGGCTTCCTGCGGATAAGCTTTCGCGTAAGCAGCGAATTTCTCGTTCCATGCGGATTCTTTCGCCTGGCCTGCTTCTTTCGCATCCCACTGAGCATAGATTTCAGACGGGATTTCGAACGGTGCATATTTCCAGCCCAGCTGTTCGCGGGTCAGGGCAATTTCAGCGTCGCCCAGCGGCGCACCGTGGGAGTCGTGAGTACCGGCTTTGTTCGGGGAACCGAAACCGATGATGGTTTTGCACATCAGCAGGGACGGTTTGTCAGTCACTGCGCGCGCTTCTTCTACTGCGCGTTTGATGGATGCCGCGTCATGACCGTCGATGTCGCGAATAACGTGCCAGCCGTAAGCTTCGAAACGCATTGCGGTGTCGTCGGTGAACCAGCCTTCAACGTGACCATCAATAGAGATACCGTTGTCATCGTAGAACGCAATCAGTTTACCCAGCTTCAGCGTACCCGCCAGAGAGCAAACTTCGTGGGAGATGCCTTCCATCATGCAGCCGTCGCCCATGAAGGCGTAGGTGTAGTGGTCGACAATGTCGTGGCCCGGACGGTTAAACTGCGCCGCCAGCGTTTTTTCTGCAATCGCCATACCTACTGCGTTGGCAATACCCTGCCCCAGCGGACCGGTGGTGGTTTCCACACCAGCGGTGTAACCCACTTCCGGGTGGCCCGGAGTTTTAGAGTGCAGCTGACGGAAGTTTTTCAGTTCTTCCATCGGCAGATCGTAACCGGTGAGGTGCAGCAGGCTGTAGATCAGCATAGAGCCGTGGCCGTTGGACAGCACGAAGCGGTCACGGTCAGCCCAGGACGGATTCTGCGGGTTGTGTTTCAGGAAATCACGCCACAGGACTTCGGCAATGTCAGCCATACCCATAGGGGCACCCGGGTGACCGGATTTGGCTTTCTGTACTGCGTCCATGCTCAGCGCACGAATAGCATTGGCAAGCTCTTTACGTGAGGACATTTTGACTCCAGATCGGATGATGAAGGGCACGCCCTTAACGACTTGACGACAGCGCGTTTTGGGCTACGCCGGAAAATTTGCCAACAATTTACCGCAAGCCGCGCGTCATGTACATGGAACATCCTTTTGCCGCTTCAGAAATCTCTGGATCATGCTCGCATGTTGCGCAATCTACTCGCCCGTCCGCTGCGCTTTTCCTTATACTGAGACTGAGCGTCGGTTCACCTGCAAACGGCGCATTTTTAGAATAATCCTGACCTTGTGCGGAAGAAAAAACATGAAAATTCGCGCCTTATTGGTAGCAATGAGCGTGGCAACGGTACTGACTGGTTGCCAGAATATGGACTCCAACGGACTGCTCTCATCAGGAGCGGAAGCTTTTCAGGCTTACAGTTTGAGTGATGCGCAGGTGAAAACCCTGAGCGATCAGGCATGTCAGGAGATGGACAGCAAGGCGACGATTGCGCCAGCCAATAGCGAATACGCTAAACGTCTGACAACTATTGCCAATGCGCTAGACAACAATATCAACGGTCAGCCGGTGAATTACAAAGTGTATATGGCGAAGGATGTGAACGCCTTTGCAATGGCTAACGGCTGTATCCGCGTCTATAGCGGGCTGATGGATATGATGACGGATAACGAAGTCGAAGCGGTGATCGGTCACGAGATGGGGCACGTGGCGTTAGGCCATGTGAAGAAAGGGATGCAGGTGGCGCTTGGTACAAATGCCGTGCGAGTAGCTGCGGCCTCTGCGGGCGGGATTGTCGGCAGTTTATCTCAATCACAACTTGGTGATCTGGGCGAGAAATTAGTCAATTCGCAATTCTCCCAGCGCCAGGAAGCAGAAGCCGATGATTATTCTTACGATCTTCTGCGCCAACGCGGCATCAGCCCGGCAGGTCTTGCCACCAGCTTTGAAAAACTGGCGAAACTGGAAGAAGGCCGCCAAAGCTCAATGTTTGACGACCATCCGGCATCCGCCGAACGCGCCCAGCATATTCGCGATCGCATGAGCGCGGATGGGATTAAGTAAAGCCTGGTGGTGTCGAACGTAGGTCAGATAAGGCGTTCACGCCGCATCTGACATGAATGGCACATTTGTTACCTTGTGCGCATTGCCGGATGCGATGCTGGCGCATCTTATCCGGCCTACGGGTGCCGAACGTAGGTCGGATAAGGCGTTCACGCCGCATCCGACATTAATGGCACGTTTTACCCGTGCGCATCGCATCTGGTGCTTACTCGCCCTTTTTCGCCGCCTGAATATACAGCATCTCCAGCGCCAGCGTCGCCGCAGCCAGAGCGGTGATTTCCGACTGATCGTATGCCGGAGCCACTTCCACTACGTCCATCCCAACAATGTTGAGATCTTTCAGGCCGCGTACCAGTTTAATAGCGCGATCGGAGGTCAGGCCGCCAATCACTGGCGTACCGGTGCCTGGTGCAAAAGCAGGATCCAGGCAGTCGATATCAAAAGTCAGGTAAACCGGCATATCACCCACAATCTGTTTCACTTGGGCGATAACGTCATCCACGCTGCGATCGTTCACCTGGCAGGCGTCCAGCACGGTAAAGCCGTTGTCTTTATCAAACTCGGTACGAATACCAATCTGCACGGAATGATTCGGGTCGATCAGACCTTCTTTCGGCGCGGTATAGAACATAGTGCCGTGGTCAAATTCACAACCGTTCGCATAGGTATCGGTGTGGGCGTCAAAGTGTACCAGCGCCATTTTGCCGAAATGCTTCGCATGAGCACGCAGCAGCGGCAGCGTAACAAAGTGGTCACCACCGAAAGAGAGCATACGCTTACCGGCAGCCAGCAGCTTCTCGGCGTGCGCCTGCAGCTTCTCGCTCATCTCACGGGCATCGCCGAAAGCATATACCAGATCACCGCAGTCCACGACGTTCAGACGCTCACGCATGTCGAAATTCCACGGGAAGCGATTGTGTTCCCAGGCCAGATTCGTCGAAACCTGACGGATCGCTGCCGGACCGTGGCGACCACCGGCACGGCCAGAGGTGGCCATGTCGAACGGCACACCAGTAATCACCCAGTCAGCATCGCTGTCATACGGCTGGAAGTTCATCGGCAGGCGTAAAAAACCAAAGGCGTTGGAAACCAGTGAGTTATCGTATTGATGACCTAAGGTGCTCATGGATGGACTCCTATTACAAAGTCGATATAAAAAAACCCTTCCGCGTCGTTAGGCCCGACGAGGAAGGGTTGGATTTGTCACAATAAATTGTGGCGGATTATCACCGCTAAATTAAGCGGATTCAAGTAACACAGGACTTACTCATCTTCAAGATAAGTATAACCGTACAAACCTGCCTCGAACTCTTCAAGGAACTGTTGTTGCAGTTCAGCATCAAGATCGGTTTTCTTCACTTGATCACGGAACTGAGTTAACAGCGTTTTCGGATCGAGCTGTACATATTGCAGCATGTCCGCCACGGTATCGCCTTCGTCAGACAGTTCCACTTCGACACTACCGTCAGGGAACACGAACACGTCAACCGCTTCGGTATCACCGAACAGGTTGTGCATGTTGCCGAGGATCTCCTGATATGCGCCGACCATAAAGAAACCGAGCATCGGCGGATTCTCTGGATCGTACTCCGGCATAGGCATTGTCGTGGCAATACCGTCACCATCAATATAGTGGTCGATAGCACCGTCAGAGTCACAGGTAATATCCAGCAGCACAGCGCGGCGTTCCGGCACTTGATCCAACCCTTCCAGCGGCAGAACCGGGAACAACTGGTCGATCCCCCACGCATCCGGCATCGACTGGAACAGCGAGAAGTTGACGTACATTTTGTCCGCCATACGTTCCTGCAGCTCGTCGATAATCGGACGATGAGCACGGTTTTGCGGATCCAGCTGCTTTTGCACTTCATGGCACATGCTCAAATAAAGCTGCTCAGCCCATGCGCGTTCTTGCAGGCTAAAGGTGCCGGAAGAGTAGCCGATATGAATGTCGTGCAGATCCATCTGACTGTCGTGTAACCATTCACGCAGAGAACGGCGAGTTCCCGGTTCGTGCATCTCCTGCCAGGTTTCCCACATGCTTTGCAGCGCACGCGGCGCATCTTCTGCAGGCGCGGTCGGCACCGTGTATTCGTTACGTTCCACGCCGATGATATTAGACACCAGCACGGTGTGATGCGCAGTCACTGCACGACCCGATTCAGTGATTACCGTCGGATGTGGCAGACCGTTTTCTTCACATGCATCACCAATCGCCCAGATGATGTTGTTGGCATATTCATTGAGGCCGTAGTTCACCGAACAGTCGGACTGCGAACGAGTACCTTCATAATCCACGCCCAGACCGCCGCCGACGTCGAAGCACTGAATATTGACGCCCAGCTTGTGCAGTTCCACATAGAAACGCGCCGATTCACGAACGCCCGTGGCGATATCGCGAATATTCGCCATCTGCGAACCGAGGTGGAAGTGCAGTAGTTGCAGGCTGTCGAGACGCCCGGCTTCACGCAGGGTTTCAACCAGTTGCAGTACCTGAGTCGCAGCCAGGCCGAACTTCGATTTTTCCCCGCCGGAGGACTGCCATTTACCCGAGCCCTGCGAAGCCAGACGTGCACGCACGCCCAGACGAGGAACGACATTCAGACGTTCTGCTTCATCCAGCACAATGGCGATTTCTGACATCTTCTCAATGACCAGATAGACCTTGTGGCCCATCTTCTCGCCAATTAATGCCAGGCGGATATATTCGCGGTCTTTATAACCGTTGCAGACGATGACGCTACGGGTCATGCCAGCATGCGCCAGCACCGCCATCAACTCTGCTTTCGAGCCTGCTTCCAGCCCCAACGGTTCGCCAGAATGAATCAGGGACTCAATCACGCGGCGGTGCTGGTTAACTTTGATCGGATAAACAAGGAAGTAATCGCCGTTATAGCCGTAGGATTCCCGCGCACGTTTGAACGCGGCGTTAATGGAACGCAAACGGTGCTGCAGGATCTGTGGGAAACAGAACAGTGCAGGCAGACGCTGACCCTGTGCTTCACGAGTTTTCACTAACTGCGCGAGATCGACGCGAGCTTCCGGGACGTCCGGGTCCGGGCACACGCTGATGTGGCCCAGCTCGTTAACGTCATAGTAGTTATTGCCCCACCAGGCAATATTGTAAGTACGCAGCATCTTGCTGGCTTCCTGGGAGCTCATTGCAACCTCCTGCATGGAGCGTAGTACACCGTGTTCGCCCGCTGACGAAGGCAAACCCATAGACATGTCGTCAGACATAGCGAACCTCAAATTATTTTATTAAGTGTAAAACAGTTAACGACTATCGCAGCCTGGAACTGCGATAACAACCCATAAGCACATGGATTTTCCAGCAGTGAATGCTGACGCTCCAACTGCGCAACCGGTTTCTTTTTCATAACATTATTAAGCACATAACCGAACGTAAGTGTGACAGTTCGGCGAAACCACGAGAAAACTCTTGTTTTTACAAGAGCGCCCTTGTTCAGTCCTCAGTAACTGTAACCAGCTCTTGAATCCTGAGAAGCGCCGAGATGGGTATAACATCGGCAGGTATGCAAAGCAGAGATGCAGAGTGCGGGGAACGAATCTTCACCAGAACGGTGAGACAGGTTAAGCAGCAGACAACGGTTCATTATTTCGTATCACCTCCACGGCCGCCTGTTAAGACGAACCCACAAGCCAAAACTCTGATTTCAACCCGGCTGGAAGTGGCAACACGAAAGAAACGTCGTGTGCTTTTTATTTAAGCCGCGCGCCGCGTTTTATACCCCACAATGGCAGAAAATTGCAAAAGATAAATACGCAGAATGCCGGCATTGTCAGGAAAAATTTCCAGCCACGTTTTTAACAGAATGAGACACGATTCAAAAAAAAGTGGAAATCGGGTGAAGAATTCACCTAAAATAGCCATCCAGATGTTAATCCATCCATACCGATTAACACTCAGACTGCCAGTGTTTTTAACTTGCAGAGTCGTGGTAGGATCCGCTACCACAGAAAATCCACACAACAGTTTGAGCTAACCAAATTCTCTTTAGGTGATATTAAATATGGCAAAACACCTTTTTACGTCCGAGTCCGTCTCTGAAGGGCATCCTGACAAAATTGCTGACCAAATCTCTGATGCCGTTTTAGACGCGATCCTCGAACAGGATCCGAAAGCACGCGTTGCTTGCGAAACCTACGTAAAAACCGGCATGGTTTTAGTTGGCGGCGAAATCACCACCAGCGCCTGGGTAGACATCGAAGAGATCACCCGTAACACCGTTCGCGAAATTGGCTATGTGCATTCCGACATGGGCTTTGACGCTAACTCCTGTGCGGTTCTGAGCGCTATCGGCAAACAGTCTCCTGACATCAACCAGGGCGTTGACCGTGCCGATCCGCTGGAACAGGGCGCGGGTGACCAGGGTCTGATGTTTGGCTACGCAACTAATGAAACCGACGTGCTGATGCCAGCACCTATCACCTATGCACACCGTCTGGTACAGCGTCAGGCTGAAGTGCGTAAAAACGGCACTCTGCCGTGGCTGCGCCCGGACGCGAAAAGCCAGGTGACTTTCCAGTATGACGACGGCAAAATCGTTGGTATCGATGCTGTCGTGCTTTCCACTCAGCACTCTGAAGAGATCGACCAGAAATCGCTGCAAGAAGCGGTAATGGAAGAGATCATCAAGCCGATTCTGCCCGCTGAATGGCTGACTTCTGCCACCAAATTCTTCATCAACCCGACCGGTCGTTTTGTTATCGGTGGCCCGATGGGTGACTGCGGTCTGACTGGTCGTAAAATTATCGTTGATACCTACGGCGGCATGGCACGTCACGGTGGCGGAGCATTCTCTGGTAAAGATCCATCAAAAGTGGACCGTTCCGCTGCGTACGCAGCACGTTATGTTGCAAAAAACATCGTTGCTGCTGGCCTGGCCGATCGTTGTGAAATTCAGGTTTCCTACGCAATCGGCGTGGCTGAACCGACCTCCATCATGGTAGAAACTTTCGGTACTGAGAAAGTGCCTTCTGAACAACTGACTCTGCTGGTACGTGAGTTCTTCGACCTGCGCCCATACGGTCTGATTCAGATGCTGGATCTGCTGCACCCGATCTACAAAGAAACCGCAGCATACGGTCACTTTGGTCGTGAACATTTCCCGTGGGAAAAAACCGACAAAGCGCAGCTGCTGCGCGATGCTGCCGGTCTGAAGTAATCTTTCTTCACCTGCTTTCAAAGGCCAGCCTCGCGCTGGCCTTTTTCTTTTACCTCACCGCGGTGGATAGGCATTCACGCCGCATCCGGCAAAAAGCTGCCCGCACAATAACATCATTCTTCCTCAACACGTTTTATCGCAAATTATCATCACTACTGAAACCGATTACACCAATAACACCAACCAAATATTTGTAATATTTTCATATTATTATTCAGTTTTCACAGTTGTTACATTTCTTTTCAGTAAAGTCTTAATTGCAGATAACAGCGTTTAATCTATGATGATATAACTCAATTATTTTCATGCACTTAAACCATAACTAAGATAAATGTTAGTGTAAGCGATTACACTGATGTGATTTGCTTCACATCTTTTTACGTCGTACTCACCTATCTTAATTCACAATAAAAAATAACCATATTGGAGGGCATCATGCCTGACGCTAAAAAACAGGGGCGGTCAAACAAGGCAATGACGTTTTTCGTCTGCTTCCTTGCCGCTCTGGCGGGATTACTCTTTGGCCTGGATATCGGTGTAATTGCTGGCGCACTGCCGTTTATTGCAGATGAATTCCAGATTACTTCGCATACGCAAGAATGGGTCGTAAGCTCCATGATGTTCGGTGCGGCAGTCGGTGCGGTGGGCAGCGGCTGGCTCTCCTTTAAACTCGGGCGCAAAAAGAGCCTGATGATCGGCGCAATTTTGTTTGTTGCCGGTTCGCTGTTCTCTGCGGCTGCGCCAAACGTTGAAGTACTGATTCTTTCCCGCGTTCTACTGGGGCTGGCGGTGGGTGTGGCCTCTTATACCGCACCGCTGTACCTCTCTGAAATTGCGCCGGAAAAAATTCGTGGCAGTATGATCTCGATGTATCAGTTGATGATCACTATCGGGATCCTCGGTGCTTATCTTTCTGATACCGCCTTCAGCTACACCGGTGCATGGCGCTGGATGCTGGGTGTGATTATCATCCCGGCAATTTTGCTGCTGATTGGTGTCTTCTTCCTGCCAGACAGCCCACGTTGGTTTGCCGCCAAACGCCGTTTTGTTGATGCCGAACGCGTGCTGCTACGCCTGCGTGACACCAGCGCGGAAGCGAAACGCGAACTGGATGAAATCCGTGAAAGTTTGCAGGTTAAACAGAGTGGCTGGGCGCTGTTTAAAGAGAACAGCAACTTCCGCCGCGCGGTGTTCCTTGGCGTACTGTTGCAGGTAATGCAGCAATTCACCGGGATGAACGTCATCATGTATTACGCGCCGAAAATCTTCGAACTGGCGGGTTATACCAACACTACCGAGCAAATGTGGGGGACCGTGATTGTCGGCCTGACCAACGTACTTGCCACCTTTATCGCAATCGGCCTTGTTGACCGCTGGGGACGTAAACCAACGCTAACGCTGGGCTTCCTGGTGATGGCTGCTGGCATGGGCGTACTCGGTACAATGATGC
>NZ_CAOLGM010000060.1:0-25100 GCF_948475835.1 uncultured Escherichia sp.
CTGTAGTTCATAGCTTTTATATTTATTTTCTCACATCACTGTAGATAAAAACACGCATTAAAAATGACTTGTAGAAAAGCTGCACAATAAATAGTTCATATTTAATCTGTTGCGTAGAACTACTATTCAAAAAATCTTAATAATGAGATAATGAGATTACATCGATAACGTTCTGATTGCAGGCATACTTATCTGGGTGTGCCTCTCTTTTTTTTAAAACTGTACACGGTGGCGTATAACGAGAAAATATCTCACACAGGATGAAGTCTACAGGCTGATGGATGCAGCCCAGAGTATGTCCTTTCCTGAAAGAAATCGCTGTCTAATTATGATGGCTTTCATTCACGGTTTTAGGGCCAGTGAACTTCTTGATTTACGTTTATCCGATATTGATGCATCTGGAAAACAACTTAATATTCGGCGTATTAAAAATGGTTTCTCGACAACACATCCTCTTCTTCCTGATGAATATAATTTGATCAAGTTGTGGCTTAAGCAGAGGAAGTTAATTGAAAACGGAGTTGAAGGAGACTGGCTTTTTCTCTCCCGGAAACGCCGCCCTATCAGCAGACAACATTTTTTTTCTATCATTCGTGAGGCTGGAAAACGTGCAGGATTAGCTGTAAAAGCACATCCTCATATGTTACGTCATGCCTGTGGTTTTGCTCTGGCTGACAATGGTGTCGATACCCGACTACTTCAGGATTATCTGGGTCATCGAAATATTCAGCATACTGTCAAATACACAGCCAGTAATGCTGCTCGTTTTAAAGGGGTGTGGAAAAAAAAGCCTCGTTAAAACAGTACCTTCTGATTCAAAATGTCAGATTCCTACGTTTTCCTCAATTCTTCCATAAAAAAACAGCCCATTCAATTAAATAAAACACATAACATGTTGATATTTCTCGCTAAAGTAAAATAACCCCATGATTTGAAATGATTAACCACAAAGATCATACCAGTGATTAACTTTCGCTCATATTGTTAAATAACACAAAATTAAAAACAATAAAAATCAAACAAATTAGATTTATATTCCAAGAAAATTAAATATTCAGGCTATTAAACCAAACCTGACATTTTGAATCAAAATGTCAGGTTTTGTAGCAATGGCGTGGACGAGTCTGAATGAAGAAGCCTCTGGTTATTATCAGTGCCTGTCAGTTCACCAGGCTGGCACTGGAGTCTCTCATCCCAGCGGACAGGTATATCGTGCGGGTGTACAGCAACGTCACTACAGAGGTTGAATTCGTTTTAAAGACCTCCTGTGGCTACCTGTTGGCTGATATCCCTTCGCTTCCTTCGGGGGAGTTAGTTCTTCTGGCTTGTCTTGTCCGCTTGCGGAGTGATGCCGGGCAATGGCAAGTCTGCCTGACCGGTGACTCCGACTGGTTCGATAATGCTCCTGCTTCAAGTCTGTATAACGGCTTCCCACATATCGGCACCTTGCTGAAAGCGAGTCGTTATCAGAATCAAATTATCCGCTGGTTACTACGTCCTTTACCCGGCGATATGAGTGATTTCTGGCTCCTGACTGCACGGGAGTTAAGCGTGCTTAAGATTCTGATGCAGGGCATGAGTTTCAGTGAGATTGCCCGTTATGAACAACGCAGTTCAAAGACTCTGCATGCGATTGCCACACAGGCATTAAGGAAACTTGGACTGGGAACACTAAGCGATTTCAGGCTGCTCTATACAGGATGCGGTGACAGCAGAGTCAAACGGAATATACGGCTACATGCAAGATATGTCGGACAACATTCCGCTCATCGACTCACTCAGTATGTGCAGAACATGGTGTCCGGAATTCTTTATCCAGAGAAAGTTATCGTTGGTAAATCAATAAATTCTGACGCCATATCCGGAAAAGTGCTTTCCGGGCAAAGAAAACATATGTCTAAAAAAAGACCAGGAGTGTTATGACACAGCAGCGTTGTTACTACCACCCACTGCGGCGCGTACGGACTCGCTACAGTGTAGGGGCCAAAATATTTCTACTGCTCTGGGCTGCAGGAGTGGGAGGCACGCTGTACAGCCTGTACAGCGTGCTGGCGTACTGACATCTGTGAGGGAAGGATGCGTTTCGTTCTTTTCTGTCCCTCAGGAATTGTACCTGCACAGTTTGAAGCTCTATCAACCGGTTCTGTCTGCAATATTACCTGCATCAGAACAGAAGAAGAGTTACGCAATAAATTGCGGCACAGGCCGCAGAGTGTCGTGATATCGGCAGGGCGACCTGCCGAATGCGCTGAAATGTGGTTCCGATTTTATCGGGATCACTCATTCGTGGTGGTGTTGTGCGTCGCGCCCTTTTTTCTGCCACCGGATGTGAGTATTTCTGGCGTTCTCAAAAACCTGAGGTTACTGAAAACAGGAATGTCAGTAGAGCGTGCTATCAGTGTTGCAAATGCCTCTGGTGGGTTTTCAGGACTGAAACATGCAGAAAATTTGCCAGTTATGGACAGTTACTCTGTCTTTATGAATGAGGTGAATAACCGCACAAAGACAATCGTCATGTCAGAACGCTTCCCGGAAAAGCAAAAGAAGGTGTTGTCGTTGCTTCTTGCTGGACACAGCTGGGAATACAGTGCGCAGTTTCTCAAAACGGGGATAAGACAGATATGGCTTGCTGAGCAGTCGCTAAAAAAGCGTTGGGGAATACCGGACAGCATGTCATTGCGGGAAGCCCTGCTGCTGAGCAGCAATAAATTTCACGGTGATGGAAATGCATTGGAAAAAACGAATGCCATGACATTGCGTGAAAACGGAAATACCAACAGGTATTCCGTGGTGGTAAATGCAGGGACGCAGGCTTTATCTCTGCATAAATATAAATAAGTGGGAAATTGAAATTAGTTACCAGAATGGAGAATTTCTTCATGAAAAACAGTAAGGCATTTTACCGCAGCGCATTAGCGACAGCTATTGTTATGGCTCTTTCTGCACCAGCATTCGCTGCTGATAACGCGGTATCAACTACACCGGTTACACTGGATAAAGATAAGACAACTCTGGATCAAGATGTTGTTATTAGCAATACAGCAGACCAACAGATTACAGCCGTAACAATTAATGCGGCAGATAAAGATCTTAATGTTACTTTTGGCGGTCATGATATTACTGCTGAATCAACGGCAGACAAAAAATTCCTTGAAGGTGTAAAAGTTAGCGGTGACAAAAATATTGTGATTAATGCTACAGGCTCCACCATCACAGCTCAAGGTGAAGGCACCTATGTCCGGACTGCAATGGTCATTTCTTCAACTGGCGATGTTGTTGTTAATGGCGGTAATTTCGTTGCAAAAAATGAAAAAAGTAGTGCGACAGGAATATCTCTGGAAGGGGCCACGGGAAATAATGTAACGCTAAATGGTACAACCATAAATGCTCAAGGTAATAAGAGTTCCAGCAACGGCTCTACGGCAATTTTTGCTCAAAAGGGTAGCGTATTGAATGGTTTTAAAGGTGATGCAACCGACAACATTACCCTTGCTGGCTCAAATATTATTAATGGCCGGATTGAAACAATAGTTATTGCCAAGGAGAATACGGGAACTCATACAGTCAATCTGAATATTAAGGATGGCTCAGTAATTGGGGCGGCTAATAATAAACAAACAATTTATGCTTCTGCTTCGGCACAAGGAGCAGGTTCAGCAACGCAAAATTTAAATTTATCTGTCGCCGATTCAACCATCTACTCTGATATCCATGCCCTTTCTGCAAGCGAGAATTCAGCCGGTACCACAACAAATGTAAACATGAACGTTGCCCGCTCTTACTGGGAAGGTAATGCTTATACCTTCAATAGCGGCGATAAAGCGGGTAGTAATCTGGATATAAATCTTTCCGATAGCTCAGTCTGGAAAGGCAAAGTTTCAGGGGCAGGAGATGCCAGTGTATCTCTGCAAAACGGGTCTGTCTGGAATGTTACGGGATCCTCAACTGTTGATGCTCTGGCAGTAAAAGACAGTACGGTTAATATCACGAAGGCTACAGTCAATACTGGCACGTTTGCTTCTCAGAACGGCACTCTGATTGTTGATGCCTCTTCTGAAAACACTCTGGATATCAGCGGAAAAGCGAGCGGTGACTTGCGTGTTTACAGTGCGGGTTCATTGGATCTTATCAATGAACAAACGGCATTTATTTCTACCGGCAAAGACAGCACTCTAAAAGCCACAGGCACAACGGAAGGTGGTCTGTATCAATATGACCTGACACAGGGAGCTGATGGTAACTTTTATTTCGTAAAAAACACGCATAAAGCATCCAACGCCAGCTCCCTGATTCAGGCAATGGCAGCAGCTCCGGCTAACGTTGCTAATCTGCAGGCTGACACGCTCTCAGCCCGTCAGGATGCTGTCCGTCTGAGCGAAAATGACAAGGGCGGCGTATGGATTCAGTACTTTGGCGGTAAACAGAAACATACCACCGCGGGAAATGCATCCTATGACCTGGATGTAAACGGTGTAATGCTGGGTGGTGATACCCGCTTCATGACTGAAGATGGTAGCTGGCTGGCAGGTGTAGCGATGTCTTCTGCGAAAGGTGACATGACCACCATGCAGAGCAAAGGCGACACTGAAGGTTACAGCTTCCACGCTTACCTGAGCCGCCAGTATAACAACGGTATCTTCATTGATACTGCTGCACAGTTTGGTCACTACAGCAACACGGCAGATGTTCGCCTGATGAATGGTGGCGGTACCATCAAAGCTGACTTTAACACCAATGGTTTCGGTGCGATGGTTAAAGGCGGTTACACATGGAAAGACGGTAATGGCCTGTTTATTCAGCCATATGCCAAACTGTCTGCGCTGACGCTGGAAGGTGTGGATTATCAGCTCAACGGCGTGGACGTTCATTCTGACAGCTATAACTCTGTGCTGGGTGAGGCCGGTACGCGCGTGGGTTATGACTTCGCTGTGGGCAACTCGACCGTTAAACCTTATCTGAATCTGGCCGCACTGAACGAATTCTCTGATGGCAACAAAGTCCGTCTGGGTGATGAGTCTGTCAATGCCAGCATTGACGGTGCAGCATTCCGCGTGGGTGCAGGTGTACAGGCTGATATCACCAAAAACATGGGAGCATATGCAAGCCTTGACTACACCAAAGGTGACGACATTGAGAACCCGCTACAGGGTGTAGTTGGTATCAATGTGACCTGGTAAGAATAAAGCAGTCGGTTCCCCTGTCGACTGTTATACCCCCTGCAGGCAGCATACTGCTGCCTGCAGGCTATAAACATCCAGTATTCATGATGCTGGTTTTTTGCTGATATTTACCCCGAACATTCCTGATACAGGCTATTAATACAACCTTATCTGCGGCAGATTTTATTTTCTGGATATATTATGCGTGAACAAATCAAACAGGATATCGATCTGATTGAGATTTTATTTTATCTGAAGAAAAAGATTCGTGTTATCCTTTTTATTATGGCTATATGTATGGCTATGGTGCTGTTGTTTCTGTATATCAATAAAGACAATATAAAAGTGATTTACAGCCTAAAAATAAACCAGACAACGCCAGGTATACTTGTTAGCTGTGATAGCAATAATAATTTTGCCTGTCAGACCACAATGACTGAAGATGTTATTCAGCGAATTACTACATTTTTTCACACCAGCCCAGATGTCAAGAACAGAGAAATAAAGCTGGAATGGTCAGGAGATAAGAGAGATTTACCAACTGCTGAAGCGGAAATATCTCGCGTGCAGGCGTCTATTATCAAATGGTATGCGTCAGAATACCATAATGGCAGGCAAGTTCTCGATGAGATACAAACACCTTCAGCAATTAACAGTGAGCTTTATACAAAAATGATATACCTGACCAGGAACTGGTCATTGTATCCGAACGGTGATGGCTGTGTAACTATAAGCTCACCAGAAATAAAAAATAAATACCCTGCTGCCATTTGCCTGGCTCTGGGATTTTTTCTAAGCATTGTAATTTCTGTAATGTTTTGCCTTGTCAAAAAAATGGTAGATGAATACCAACAAAACTCTGGGTAGTAATAAACAGCATTCTGATAGAGAGTGCCTGTATAAAGCTGAAGTGACAATGACCGGGAAGGGAACCCGTTTTCAGGAATGGATGCCTGTCTTTTTCACTGTAAATATCCTGGCATTACTAATGCCAGGATATTTACAGAAGAGCAGCATAACCATGACGGAACGGGGTTAAGTCAGGTTGTCCTTAACGCTATTTTCAACCTCGTATGCCTTCTTCAGGTTTATGTTCAGATCTCATATCTCTCTCAGCAATCCTCAATAATCAGATACACCGCTTTCACCGGACCATGAACCCCGACGACTTTGATAAGCTCAATATCCGCCGTTGAACTAGGGCCGCTAATGATGTTAATGCAGGACGGCATTCGTTCACCGGCCTGCGCTTTCTGATGCAATTTTTCTGCGAGTTGCGCTACACGCGGCAGGATTGTGCTTTTACGCAGGATAAAAAGAGAAGATTCCGGGAGCAGGCTCAATGAACGCCCGCGCCCGGCGGCGGAAAAAAGAACCACGCCTCCCGATTCGGTTAAACCATATTCAGCATACACGACACCCACTTTAGCCTGCTCGGCCTGCGAGATATTCTCGGCACCTTTCGCCGGATCCCAAACAACGGCATTGCATTCCTGCTGCAAACGTTCACTAATCCCCAATTCCTCGAGCCTCGTGTCACCGCTAATCACGACCGACTGATCTCCCACCTCTTTACACAGCCGTATTGCAGCTTCTGCCGCCTTCGCCTCGCTGGTCAGCTCACAGCGCGTCAACATAACATCGCTGGCAAACTGAATAAACGCGTCACAGCGCTGCTGTTGGTTAAGTTGGGTAAGCCGCTCGTTAGCATAGTTGTTAAGCGGCGCATCTTCTGCTTGCGGTTCAAGTCGCAGCGGGCGACCCAGTGCCTGAGCAACGTTATTCAAAAATTCGCCTCGATTATCCATTCTTTTTCTCCTGCGCCTGATGTTTCTTAAACCAACTACGGAAACTCTCTCCGTCAGCTTCAGGAAGATCGCGTGCTTCCATCCAGTCGCTAATCGCGCCAAATTTGAGTGGTGTTTTGCCGCCATTGATAAACCAGCTTGCCGCATGAGCGCCGGCCATCATCCCGACTTTCCACAATCCTGGATGACTATTGGCATAAGCGAACATTTTTATCGCCCGTTGCTCTGCTTTTGCGGTGATCCCTTTTTCAGCCATCACCCGACGATGACTCAAAATCAGTTTTGACAGCGGAATACGCACCGGACACACGCTGTCACAAGCAGTGCATAAAGAGCAGGCGTAGGGTAAATCTTTAAAATCTTTATAGCCGCCAAGTAGCGGAGAAATCACCGCACCAATTGGCCCTGGATAAATAGAGCCATATCCATGACCGCCAATATGGCGATATGCCGGACAAGTATTCATACAAGCCCCGCAGCGAATACAGCGCAGCACATCCCGAAATTCAGAGGCCAGCACCTCAG
This sequence comes from uncultured Escherichia sp., assembly GCF_948475835.1. Taxonomy (NCBI): domain Bacteria; kingdom Pseudomonadati; phylum Pseudomonadota; class Gammaproteobacteria; order Enterobacterales; family Enterobacteriaceae; genus Escherichia; species uncultured Escherichia sp. Next base: position 7,493 of record NZ_CAOLGM010000060.1, read on the forward strand.
AACGCCCGTTATCGACAATAACCAGATGAAACTCTTCAGGACCATCAACGTGCCCCGCTTCGCGCGGTCCTGTCAGCCAGGTGTTGTATCCCGTCAAACGTGCACCAACGGCACTGCGCGCCAGCATGGTGATCAATACATCTACCTCGGCAAACGTGGGGGCAATACGCTCCATTCCCATCACTGCAATATGCGTTTTAGGCAGCGTGGTACACATTCGCGCATTACCTTCATTGGTCACCAGGCATACCGAACCTGTCTCTGCCACCGCGAAATTACAGCCGGTAATACCTATTTCAGCACTGAGGAAATCTTCGCGGATTTTTTGCCGGATGAATAAGGTCATTGCTTCAGGCGTTTCCGGCCCCTCATAGCCCAGACGTTCGTGTAGCACTCGACGGATCTGATGGCGATCTTTATGAATTGCCGGGACCACAACATGAGATGGCGGATCTTGATCCAGCTGGAGAATATATTCACCCAGATCGGTTTCAATCACCTGAATGCCAGCATCCTGCAATACATGATTGACACCAATCTCTTCGGTCACCATCGATTTAGATTTCACCACCTTCCGGGCATTTTTGCGTTGGGCAACCTGTAAAATGTAGCGGGTAGCGTCTTCTTTGGTTTTTGCAAACCAGACGTGACCGCCGTTTTGCGTCACTTTTTCTGAGAGCTGGTACAGATAAGCGTCGAGATTACTCAGAACATGATCACGTATCTGGGCAGCCCGATCGCGCCACTCCTCCCAGTGCCCCAATTCATCGACCATTTTTTGCCGATTTGCCCCAATACGCTGCTGCGCGTTTGCCACCGCTTTGCGCATGATCGGATCTTCAATTTGCTGACGGATGCGTGTCTTAAAATCTGTATTACTGGTTTTGATCGACATCTTTATATCCTCAGCGGCTCATCAACACTTCAGCAATATGCATCACTTTGACTTTCTGCCCTTCCCGTTGTAATCGCCCACTGATGTTCAGCAGGCAACTCACGTCAGCACCAATTAAATACTCAGGGCGGACTTCCATCAGGTGCGCAACCTTTTCTTTCACCATCTCGCCGGATATTTCGGCCATTTTGACCGAGAACGTGCCGCCAAATCCGCAGCAGGTATCCTGTTCAGCAAAGGTCAACAGCTCCAGTCCACGCACATTTTTCAGCAGCGTAAGTGGTTCGTCCTTCACCCCCAGCTTACGGGCCAGGCTACAAGATGGGTGATACACCGCTCTCCCTTGCAAACTGGCACCTACATCGACTACCCCTAATTTATTAACAATAAAAGAGGTGAGATCCTGCATACGCGCGGCAACCTTTTCGGCTCGTGATGCCCATTCAGGTTCATCCGCCAGATACGTCGGGTAACTTTTTACGGCATAGGTGCAAGAGCCAGCTGGTGAAATAATGGGATCGTCGTTATCCTCCAGTGCGGCGATCAGATTTTTCATCCCTGGAATCGCTTCTTTGATATAACCGCTATTGATCGCAGGCTGACCGCAGCATCCCTGTTTCTCCGGGAAATTTACGCGACAGCCGAGTTTTTCCAGTAGCAGCACGGAGTCTCGTGCCATTCTTGATTTCAGGGCGTCACCAATACAGGTGACAAAGAAATTGACATTCACAACTAATACTCCATTACTTCATGCCCATTTATGCCCGATGTTTCCCCCCCACCGGGGGATCAATCATCAATAAATATGGCGTTCTTTTTTAATTGGCTAGCAACATACCACCCCTCATTTGTATGACAAATGATAATCTTTCATCCAAACTTCAAATGCAATAACTAATTTTATTTCTTTCGGCATCGCTCACATTTTATGGGGAAATCGACGATCATTTTTGGCATAAGAAATCCATTTAAAAATGGCCACATCCCTTATACCTATTCAGAGCTACTTATTCAGGGGTTATTGAGATATACACTGATGGTGTACAAACAAAATCACCGACAATAATCACGTATCAAGTAATAGTCGGAGTTTTATTTAATTGAAGCAATTTAGTTTGCATTTTTATTTAAAAACCGAGCTAGAGTCCATCAGAAAAAAAATATATAAAGCCCAAACCACCGTTGGAAATAGAAATAGCTGAAAGGCTCACAACACCCGGAATGCGGATTATCTTTGCTCCGATTCCTGGCGGTTTTATTCAGGGTGCAAGCTGTCTGACCCTTTCCCGATATTCTCCCGGGGTACAACCAAACTCGCGGACAAACGCCTTGTGAAAAGATGATTCACTGGCATAGCCTACTGACTCAGCGATCACCACAACAGGGAGCGTTTCCCGGGAAAACATCTGGGCCGCTATTTGTAGACGCAACTTTGTTAATACAGCCAGCGGCGTGGTTCCGGAAACATCACGGAAAAGCTGGGCAAAACTTGCCCGGGACATGTGGGCGATGCTGGCCAGCGATTCGACGGTCCAGGCGTGTCCTGGCATTTCCAACATTTGCTGTATTACCGCACCAAGACGTGGATGCAGAAGCAAACTGAGAATGTTTTTCTCAGTATTAACCTGTGCAATCCACTCACGCACCGCGAGGGTAAAGAATGTAGCGCAGATCTGGCTACACAGTGCATCCACTCCCGGCATTGCCAATCTGGATTCCTGTTGTAAAAACGGGATCGCCTCCCTCAGCCAGTTATATTCTACGCTGTGGTTAACCGGTGCTAAAAACAGCGTTTCCGGCAAAGACGTTAAAAAATAACGCGCCGAATGTTGCAACCGAAGAGTGCCGCAGACAATACAGGTCGATTCATTATCGACATGACTCAGGCGATGAGCTGAATTTTGTGGTAGCAGGACCACATTTCCCGGGCGTAATGTAAAAATCTCTCCCGTCGGCATTTCCAGCTTCGCCGCTCCTTGCGTTAACGCATGCCAACGAATAACCGATAATTCCCCGGCACCATGTGGAAGCTGCCAGTCACTTCCTAACACGCAATTCTTATCGATCGTTCCTTGTGGAGCGTTAAGCATCAACAAACGGCTAAGGGCATCCATATCAGACTCCTGAGTGGTTTTTGATTACAAACACCAACAATCTTAGTAAATAACTAATCTAATACCATCAAATAGTTAATCATGATTTTTGTTTTGTGATTCTGATTAAGAAAAAGAAAATACCAGACGATAAGACAAAATATCAAGCGTTGTGAAGAAATGGTATTTGCTCTTTTGTGTCTATAGTCATGATGTCAAATGAACGCGTTTCGACAGGAAATCATCATGAATAAATATCAGGCAGTGATTATTGGTTTTGGCAAGGCTGGAAAAACATTAGCCGTCACGCTGGCAAAAGCAGGTTGGCGAGTGGCTCTCATCGAACAATCAAATGCAATGTATGGCGGGACCTGTATTAATATCGGCTGCATCCCAACCAAAACATTGGTTCATGACGCACAGCAGCACACAGATTTTGTCCGTGCCATACAGCGTAAAAATGAAGTGGTTAATTTTTTACGTAATAAGAATTTTCATAATCTTGCGGATATGCCCAATATCGACGTGATCGACGGCCAGGCGGAGTTTATCAATAATCATAGCCTGCGTGTTCATCGGCCTGAGGGAAATCTGGAAATTCATGGCGAGAAAATTTTTATTAATACCGGTGCACAAACCGTGGTTCCGCCAATTCCTGGAATTACCACCACGCCTGGTGTATATGACAGCACCGGATTACTTAATCTAAAAGAATTGCCTGGGCATTTAGGTATTTTGGGCGGCGGATATATTGGCGTTGAGTTCGCCTCTATGTTCGCTAATTTTGGCAGCAAGGTAACCATTTTAGAAGCAGCTTCGCTGTTTTTGCCTCGGGAAGATCGGGATATTGCTGATAATATCGCGACGATTTTACGCGATCAGGGCGTCGATATTATCCTCAATGCCCATGTGGAGCGAATCAGTCACCATGAAAATCAAGTGCAAGTGCATAGCGAGCACGCCCAACTGGCGGTGGATGCACTGTTAATAGCTTCCGGTCGTCAACCGGCTACCGCTTCGTTACATCCAGAAAATGCCGGTATCGCAGTAAACGAGCGCGGGGCAATTGTCGTTGACAAGCAATTACATACCACCGCAGACAATATTTGGGCGATGGGAGATGTTACCGGCGGGCTGCAATTTACTTATATTTCACTGGATGATTACCGCATTGTGCGTGATGAGTTGCTGGGAGAAGGCAGACGTAGTACTGATGATCGGAAAAATGTGCCTTATTCCGTATTCATGACACCGCCACTGTCCAGGGTTGGTATGACAGAAGAACAGGCCAGAGAGAGTGGTGCTGATATTCAGGTGGTGACATTGCCTGTAGCTGCAATTCCGCGTGCCAGAGTGATGAATGATACTCGTGGGGTATTAAAAGCGATTGTTGATAATAAAACCCAACGTATATTAGGGGCATCACTGCTGTGTGTTGACTCCCACGAGATGATCAATATAGTGAAAATGGTGATGGATGCCGGGCTGCCTTATAGCATATTACGCGATCAGATATTTACTCATCCGTCGATGAGCGAATCACTCAATGATCTATTTTCATTAGTCAAATAAACTCAAAATCAGACGCCAGAACAAATATTCTGGCGTCTCAGAGAAAAGAATCTTATTAATTCCCTGTTACTCTATAACTTCTTAATCACTTCATTGATGGTATTTTATATGTTTAAAAAATCTGTTTTATTTGCAACACTATTATCTGGCGTTATGGCATTTTCCGCCAATGCAGATGATAAAATAATTCTGAAACATATCAGCGTCTCGTCAGTATCAGCATCACCGACAGTTCTGGAGGATACCATTGCTGATATAGCCAGAAAATATAATGCTTCATCCTGGAAAGTCACATCGATGCGAATTGATAATAATTCAACCGCAACAGCAGTATTGTATAAATAAGGATGTTCACAATGGAAAAATACCTGCACCTGTTAAGTCGGGGAGATAAAATTGGCCTGACATTGATTCGTCTGAGTATTGCAATTGTTTTTATGTGGATTGGGTTATTAAAGTTTGTCCCTTACGAGGCAGACAGCATTACACCATTCGTCGCAAACAGTCCACTAATGTCGTTCTTTTATGAACACCCGGAAGACTATAAACAGTATCTGACTCACGAAGGCGAATACAAACCAGAAGCAAGGGCATGGCAATCGGCCAATAATACCTATGGTTTTTCCAACGGTCTTGGCGTCGTGGAGGTGATTATTGCTCTGCTGGTTTTGGCTAATCCTGTCAATCGCTGGTTAGGTTTATTGGGAGGGCTGATGGCATTTACCACACCGTTGGTAACACTCTCATTTTTAATCACCACCCCGGAGGCATGGGTACCCGCATTGGGTGACGCTCATCATGGTTTCCCTTATTTATCCGGTGCTGGTCGCCTGGTATTGAAAGATACTCTGATGCTGGCAGGTGCAGTCATGATAATGGCAGATTCGGCGCGGGAAATTCTTAAACAACGCAGTAATGAATCCAGTTCAACGTTAAAAACTGAATATTGATAATCCGAACACTGTCTGTTGTTCACTTTTTCAGGCGTCAGGCCCCCTTTCTGATGATGAAGCCTGACGCCATATTACCGGAGATATGACAGAGTGAAGATCAATATCACTCCCTGTTAAAAGGTTTTTGTCGTCTTAGGTAAAATACATGATTAATATCAATCATGTATTTTTACAGCAAGACAACCACGAACAAATTCAGGATTAAAATGTTTTACCGACTCCCCAACATAACCCAAATCAAGCGAACTAATTTGTGCCATTTCTTTATCTGTCAGTGAGAAATCGATTTTTGATGGGCATCTGCAATACTCTGAAGCAGACTATACGGAAAATTCCACTGTCAGTCCCTCCATTAGGCATGAACAATGAGTCTACGTTAAAACGTAACCTCAAAGTAGTATGTGGATTTTGATATCACTTATGCAAAAAATTCATTAATAATGTAGGACTGAAACCTCTCTATTTTCGGGGACAACGAAGCAGACGCTACCAGTGCTTTTGCCTTCGCCCTTGCTGTTTTTGATACACTTAGGGCCCAGGGCATAACGAAAATGTGCGATATGACAAAGAATTAACGGAGAATGTGATGATCAGGCAGAAGATTCTACAGCAGCTCCTGGAGTGGATTGAGTGCAATCTTGAGCACCCTATTTCAATCGAAGATATCGCACAGAAATCTGGCTACAGCAGACGCAACATCCAGCTTCTGTTCCGAAATTTCATGCATGTGCCTTTGGGAGAATACATTCGCAAACGAAGGCTTTGTCGTGCCGCCATTCTTGTCCGGCTCACCGCGAAATCTATGCTTGATATTGCACTCTCTTTGCATTTTGATTCACAGCAGTCATTCAGCCGCGAATTTAAAAAGTTATTCGGCTGCTCTCCCCGTGAATACCGCCACCGTGATTATTGGGATCTCGCAAATATCTTCCCTTCTTTTTTAATACGTCAACAGCAAAAGACGGAGTGTAGATTAGTCAATTTTCCTGAGACACCTATTTTTGGCAACTCATTTAAATATGACATTGAAGTGTCGAATAAATCACCGGATGAAGAAGTCAAACTGCGACGTCATCATTTAGCCAGATGTATGAATAATTTTAAGACGGATATCTATTTCGTCTCCACGTTTGAACCGTCAACAAAATCGGTCGATTTGCTCACGGTTGAAACTTTTGCCGGTACGGTATGCAAACAAACCGATTCAGAGATGCCGAAAGAGTGGACAATTAACCGAGGACTGTATGCCTCTTTCCGCTATGAAGGTGAGTGGGAGCACTACCCTGAATGGGCGCGAAACCTCTATCTGATGGAATTACCCGCCAGGGGGTTAGCCAGAGTGAACGGCAGTGATATTGAGCGGTTTTATTACAATGAAGATTTCGTAGAAAAGGATAGCAATGATGTTGTTTGCGAAATTTTTATCCCCGTTCGTCCGGTTTAGTTTTCGCTATATCTAAATGAATTTATAACGAGACTACTGTCAGGAAATTCAATAAATAATGGCGTTGAAGATGTCAACGCCATTATTGTTTATTAGAATGTTACTTTCATATTCTTAAAATTATTTCATCGCCTCCTCGTCCTTTGCCGTATCGGCATCCACCGCGGTAATGGTCACCGTCACTGGCTTCATTTCGTACCCGCCATAGGTCAGGGCGTTAAATGTGAACGTATAGACACCAGGCTTGCTGGTACTAAATTTACGCGTGATTTTTCCGCTCACGAAATGGTCATTTTTCGACGGCAGGAACTGATAATCCTTCTCCGTCACCCCTTCCGGCGTCTGAATGTCGACCCACATATTCCCGCCAACGGGGTTGTTTGCCGACATCAGTGTCACCTCCAGCTTCGCAGTCGATTTCCCATCCGCCACCAGAGATTGCATATCAGATGATGCGGTGAGTACCGCGTTTTTATCATCCGCAACGAATTTAGATTCGGCAGTTTTCGTTGATACCTGACCGTTGGTCTGACTCACTTGCGCCTTGAGTGTGTATGTCGCCGCAACAGTAGTGGTAGCGGTGAAAATAGCCTGCCCTTGCTCATTCGTTGTCGCAGTGCCATTCGGTTCCAGGTTTAACGAAGCCGGGCTGGCAGTCAGCGTCACTTCGCTATCTTTCACCAAATTGTTATTGGCATCAGTCACCGTAACTTTATACGTTTGTTTGGCTTTGCCGTCCGCCAGCGCATAGTTGCCCATCACCTCAATACCGGAGACGGTTGCGGTAGCCTTATCGGCTACAAACGTTATAGTCTGCGTATTCGAAGGCTGGCTATTCCCTGCCGATGCCGTGATCTCATACGTTCCGGCAGTCACTGAAACCACCTGCAACTCGGCTTTCCCCTCATCGTTGGCTTTCACCCAGACATTATCGCCTGTAAGCGGCTTGACACCCCGGGGCAGATTAAAGGTCACCAGGCTCCCTGGAACAGGGTTACCATTTTTATCCTCAACGGTCGCCGTCAGCGTAAAGGCATCTTTGCCGTTTGCTACTTTTTGAACGGCGGTGTCTACCTGCAGGTTTGCCTGACCGGTGCTGGCATCCGCGTTGAATTTCACCGTGACCGTCTTCTGAGAGTTTTTCACCGCGGCCGCGATTTCAAGTTCCCCTGCAACGGTTGATATCAACTCAATATCCGATTTACCTGCCGCATTGGTTGTTACTGTATTACCCGTCTTGCTGGTCACACCCTGCGGTAAATTCAGCGTAACTTCTTGCCCCTGCAACGGGTTACCATAGGTGTCCACAACGGTCAGGGTTACCTGGTTAGTCGATTGTCCATTAGCCAGCTGGTTATCAACCTTCACTGTCATATCACCAATCTCAGCCTTAGATGCGTCACCTGCAACATTCAGCACCAGTGGCTGAGCAACGGCATTTTGGCCGTTCACTCGCGGCATCACAGACAACTGACCCGCGGCAGATCCCAGCGTTAAGGTCGACACGTAGACCCCATTACCTTTCTCTGTCCAGTTTCCTGCTGAAGGACGCTCACTCCCCGTGTTGGCGGCACCGCTAAACACTGGTGCATCTGGCTTCATCCCGGTGACCGGGTTCCCGTACGCATCCTTCACGGTGAAGGTGAGTTCCGTCGTCGTTTTGACGGTCGGAGCCTTATTGTCCGCAACAAGCGTAGAGTTCGCTGATGACATCTCTCCGGCGATGACCGTCAACTGCGCGGCTTCGGTGGCTGCTGGCTGGCCGTTGAATAGCGGCATGACACGAAGCTCGCCCGTCTTTCCGCCTGTAGTTAACGTAGCAACATAGGAACCGTCACCTTTTTCGGTCCAACTGGAAACGGTCGCCCCTTCAGAGGCGGTCCCCGTCAAACTTGCCGACAACGAAAGACCACTGATAGCGTTGCCATGTGCATCTTTTGCAATAAGCGTCACGGTTGTACTTTCGCCGGCTTTTACGTGATCTTCTGCGACAGAGACTTTCGACTGGTTTGAAGATAACGCATCAGCCACCACGGTTACTTTTGCCGCATTTGCTGCCGCATCCTGTCCATTTAGCTTCGGCATAACTTCTAATTCACCCGCCGTAGAGCCGAGAGTAATCTGCGCAGTCCACGTCCCATCACCATTATTTGTCCAGCCCGATGCCGTAGAACCTACAGCAGCGGCACCCGCTAATGACGGCGCTTCCGGCGTGAGGCTGGTCACAGGGTTGTCATAGGCATCTTTTACCGTCCAGATTGCCGTAACTGTACCCCCAACCACCGGTTTATCAGGATTCAGGGTGATGGACGAATGTGCTGCATCAAGCGGCCCGGCAACAAACTTCAGCGTTTGTTGTAATGTGCCCAGCTGATACTGCTCGCTGAAAGCACGCACAACAACGTTTCCGGCACGGGTCGAAGAAACCGTAGCGCTGTAAACGCCTGGTTTTATCTCCGAAATTGTACCAATGGTGACACCATTAGTGTCTTGCGGAACAAATCGCAAGCGGCTGGCCTCTCCCGTCACCGGGTTACCATCAGTATCCACCGCAGTCAGCGTCAGCGTGTAGGCTTGCTGACCATCAGCAACCACGTCACCTGACGGCTCGTTAGCGCTCAGGGTGGAGTTTGCCACATCCATCATCGTGGCCCGCAGTTCTGCAGTGACGGTTTTGCTCATGCCATCAACACTAACAGTAATCGTTGCCTCACCTGACTGCGTTCCGGTAGTAAAGACAGACTGATACACCCCTGCTTCAGTTTCGGTGAACTCACCCAGTGTTGGCTTTGCCTGTGATTTAGTGGCCTTCAGGGTACGAGTCACAATATTTCCAGCCGGTTTGAAAGTTAGTTCAGTCTTGATCTGATCTTTCATGCCCGTGACTGGCTGGCCCTCGGCGTCGCGCAGAGACAGCACCAGCGGTCTTTGCTCATTACCGTTAGCAAGCATTTGAATACGGCTCTGACCGTCAAGCGTTAACGCCGTGCGATCGGCACTCATACCTGCTCCGGTAATGACCACCTCTGTCTGCACGCGTTTTGAGGCATTGCCTTTGTTATCGTAGGCAACCGCAGAAATCGCATAATAATTGTCTTTGCCTGGACGATAAGCCGGGAGCGTTACTTGCCACTGACTACCCTGACCGGTAATTTTGCCACCTTCAGCCAGTAATGACGGCGCTTCCCACTGCACATTTTTCAGTCCGTGAGTTGCTTTGCTGACCACAAGCCCCAGGGAAAGTGTCTGACCGCCCTTACCTTCAATACGCTCAGGCAGAGCAATACGGATCACTTCAGATTTGCGGTACTCAAGAACGATGTTGTTATTACGCTCAACCAGGTCATAGCGGCTGCCTGCCAGCATTCGACGCTCGCGAATGCTGTCTGTATCGAGTTGTTTCTCCAGAGGTTCGCCAATCCGATAATTAACTTCCAGGCCAAAGCGAGTGTCATTCTCACCGCTCTTGCCCTGCTTATGCCCGGCGCTCAGTGTCAGAAGAGGCACTGGCGTATAGGTCACCTCGGCAGAAATAGCATGCGGGTCTTTCTGGCGCTTATCTTTACCAAACAGCCCGACTTCATCGCCATAATACTGTTCATACATCAGGCTTGCGCCAAGCTGCGGCCAGGCAGGTAAATAGCCCTCTGCGCGGATATCCCAACCATTCGCCGGGCGTTCCTGATAATCCTCAATATCCGGCGATTTTTTCCAGCCAGAAGCCCGAATATAACCATTGGCGCTCAGTTTCAGATAATCGCGCCAGTATTCCGCACCAACACCAATGCGGGTATGACTACGGGATAAATCATGATCGATAAAAGTATTCACCCCCGCCATCCAGTCATTTCCTGAAAAATGACGCCAGCCAAAACCAATATTTGACTGAGTACGATCGTCTGTACGATGTATTGCCCCCTGAGTGAACAACATATTTGTCGGCGTATCATAAATCGGATAAAGCATTTCCAGCGAAGAATCCTTCAGCGAGAAATCTTTATCGACATTCAGTTTGACGCGCGCTGTACCATATTTCCCGAGCCACTCTTGTATTTCCTGGTTAGCTTTAGCGGTGGCCATTCCGGTAATAAAATTACGTGTCGCATCGCTATCTGGCTGACTGCTTAAAAATGTCCCGGCATTTGCGGCAAACGACGCGACATTTTTCTCCACATTATTATCAGCAGTTACCGTGGTATTTTCCATGCTCAACCGTGGCTGAACCGCATGCTGCGCATGTGCCGCCATTACTGGGGTAAAGGTGACAGCGAGTGGAAAAAGAACCTGAACAGAGATATTTGCCCACGCCACGCAGCGGGCCAGAACTGAATAACGAAATAGTGGTTGTTTATGACCTGTTTTATAACGTGACATTGAGATAATTTCCTGATGAACGAATTAACGAACATAGGCAGACACAAATAATGGCGTCTGCTTGTCAGAAAAACCGGAGATTTCCCGGTTTCCTTTTCCGCAGCAAAGGAAATACCTTTATGTAAGAAAGTACACTGCCACCTAATATATCCAGTGCCTGTAGCCACTCATCAGGTGGTTGGGCGCGGGATTATATTTTTATTTATGGGTAAAAATTTAGCTTTTTGTGCAAGTCATTAAATAGATACCTAAGTTATATTTCTTACTCTGCGGACAGTGAATAATTCATTATTCAGAGTGAATAATAATGACCTGTCTTTAATTTACCACGATTGGCAATACATCGAAGTAGGTATATACGCCAGGATAAACCAATATATTTTTTATGGATATTCATTTTCATTCATCAGACTGTAAATTGCGGAGATATCGAACTTGCACTACCCATCGCAACACTCAAACAGATTTATGAATTTCGTTCATAACCCCTGACAAATCCTGCCGTCTAATCGAGCTTTTCCCTTTACGTTATGCTTCTCATGAACGATAACACAACTTGTTCATGAATTAACCATTCCGGATAAACTATGGGATCAAATTCAGGCATCGAAAGGAACTGACTGGTTTCCGTTAATGAATTAAATATCTATTACTCTCCCGAGAGTAAAACTATCAAACCAATGAGTAACCGATACAGCCTCGCAAATTCTTTCAGATAATTAACCCGTCACTGCGGCACGTTCTCTCGTAAGGCGTGCCTGCAGTGTAATCCAGTATGTATCCGGCATAGTTGACGGTTTAATAGAACTCAATTCCTCTCCCAGGTCACCAACAACGATATCTTGTATAACACCCCAGGAGATACGACATTATGATGAGATGCGATATGCTCCTCAGCGCCAATCAACGCCCGGACTGGGCCAGTCTTGAGATCAGACTCATTCCCGGAACTGACTTCAGGCGACATATATCAATGACGTTGGTGCAATAAAAGATAGCCGATGTAATACATCCATTCAAATTTGTGATACATGTCAAAAAATTGGTTGACCAAACTCGTTATTTATATAAGGGCACTTACGAAGTGCGCTCTTTTTTAAAGCGAGGAAGTACCAATGAAAGAGAATAAAGTACAACAAATCAGTCATAAACTGATTAATATCGTTGTTTTTGTCGCAATTGTAGAATACGCCTATTTATTTCTCCATTTCTATTAATAACGGCAATAAACTGTTCACTTCAGTGATATTTAAAATATGCATCCTCTCCCTTTTTGTAAGTAATTATTATATCCGTGGGAGAGGAATACACGCTGTCAGGTAATCAATCATACTGCGATAAATCATCGGCCAGTAAAGTGGAGATAACCTCCATTCTCGAAAAATCCATACTCTCAGCAAAACCATCATCAATCACTCATCCAGGCGTTTATGGGAGCGTCACCAATGGCTGCTAACAATGCCAGAGTTCCCCGTTGCGAAAATTCCACATCCACAAAGAGTCACAGGGATTGAGTGTTGAAATGATCCGGATGAGCATGTATCTTTATGGTTATGTTATAACATAACAGGTAAAAATGATGAAGCCCAATATCCATCCTGAGTATCGTACTGTGGTGTTCCACGACACCAGTGTTGATGAGTACTTTAAAATCGGCTCGACTATCAAAACAGACCGTGAGATTGAGCTGGATGGCGTAACGTATCCATACGTGACAATTGATGTCTCTTCTAAATCGCACCCGTTCTATACAGGGAAGCTGAGAACAGTGGCATCAGAAGGAAATGTTGCACGATTCACCCAACGTTTTGGTCGTTTTGTTAGCACGAAAAAGGGGGCGTGATGAAAGTTCTTAACTCTCTGCGTACCGCAAAAGAACGCCATCCAGACTGTCAGATTGTGAAGCGAAAAGGACGGCTATATGTGATTTGTAAATCTAATCCACGTTTTAAGGCCGTTCAGGGTCGTAAGAAAAAACGTTGATTCAAAATTCGACGGATTAACGATATTTGTCTGATTAATAATCAGATCGGATTAATGTTGGTGTGTTTATAACACCAACATTAATTTTCCTGGGGATATATTCCTCCTGTTCATTTGAGGCCAACTGCCTGACGTTTCTCTCCGAATATTCCATTATCTTAATGTTGACTTGTTGACCAGCTTCGCCCCTGTATGCTGGCATCAACTCTCTTTTAGACTGAACACGCCACTCAGTCTCCTCCCTTTGCGGCGCAGCCTGCATTTTCACTCAAACTGTTAAGATGATAAATGTGGTAAATCTGTTGGTACTAACATAAAAACGTTTACGCCACAGGAACAGTCTGATCCACCGGTAACCCCGTCGCCGACGTTCGAGTGCCAGTTAGAGTAACGCGCACAGATAACTGCACTCAGTGCCCTGACAAAGAGGCCATCGTTCCTGTGACAGCTGGCAGCCTTCGTTTAACTTCACTTAATCTGGCTCTTGGGGGCTTACCGAACAGATGACGTACATACGCCCGTTCAATTTTCCATCACTTATTGTAATGAACACCTATAACCATTTTGTGCGGCATGTTAATCCATTAAAATTTCTTACTGATTGGCAAATCATCTTCAATGACAGCTCATTATAGTTTTATATTCTATCCCTTACCCTTAAAACTTGTTTTTTTACTAGTCCATCACACAGCGCATTAAGACTATTCCTAACACTTCAGGGCAAAGTTCCTGACCAATATAAAATGCAAGTAAGAATTGAACGTTATATTGCCAATAACCTTATGAAACCAAATGTCTTTTTCTTCTTATCAAAAAAGCAATATTTTCAGTTTTTCTAAATATTGACTTAACCATTGAATTCCTTTTCCGTTCACATATTGACACTCATCGGGAAAAAAACATAAATTTAAGCCCAATCGAAAATAATTAAACTTAATCTCGTTTAACCTTTATTGATATGTGCTACGTATCTTATTTACTTCCGGTTTACTAAGGAAACTGAATGCACCTGTAAAAATTATAGGTTTGGAAAGTAGTGACATGGCAAAGTGATTACAGCAGGGACTATGAGGTTAAAAACCATATGGAATGTCAAAACCGTTCTGATAAATACATCTGGTCTCCCCATGACGCCTACTTCTATAAAGGACTATCTGAACTGATTGTGGATATCGACAGATTAATTTATCTATCGTTGGAGAAAATTAGAAAAGATTTCGTGTTTATCAATCTCAATACGGATTCTTTATCTGAATTTATAAACCGTGATAATGAATGGTTATCCGCGGTAAAGGGGAAACAGGTCGTATTGATTGCGGCCAGAAAGTCAGAAGCCTTAGCAAATTATTGGTATTACAATAGCAATATTAGGGGCGTGGTATACGCTGGACTGAGTCGTGATATTAGAAAAGAACTGGCCTATGTGATTAATGGCAGGTTCCTGAGAAAAGATATTAAGAAAGATAAAATCACGGACCGGGAAATGGAAATTATCCGCATGACGGCCCAGGGAATGCAACCTAAATCGATTGCCAGAATTGAAAATTGTAGTGTGAAGACAGTGTATACCCATCGGCGTAATGCTGAGGCCAAGCTGTACTCAAAAATATATAAGTTGGTTCAGTAAACTCCAGGCAAGTTAGTTTTAAAAAATGACTCACTGGGACATCACGTCCTCAATTCAACTCGGGAAGAAATGCAATGAAAAAAAAGGTTCTGGCAATAGCTCTGGTAACGGTGTTTACCGGCATGGGTGTGGCGCAGGCTGCTGACGTAACAGCTCAGGCTGTAGCGACCTGGTCGGCAACAGCCAAAAAAGACACCACCAGTAAGCTGGTTGTGACGCCACTCGGTAGCCTGGCGTTCCAGTATGCCGAAGGCATTAAAGGTTTTAACTCACAGAAAGGTCTATTTGACGTGGCTATCGAGGGTGACTCAACGGCTACCGCCTTTAAACTGACCTCACGTCTTATCACCAACACATTAACCCAGTTGGATACCTCAGGTTCCACACTGAATGTGGGCGTGGATTATAACGGCGCGGCAGTCGAAAAAACTGGCGATACCATGATGATCGATACCGCCAACGGCGTACTGGGCGGCAACCTTAGCCCGCTGGCTAACGGTTACAATGCCAGCAATCGTACCACCGCACAGGATGGTTTCACCTTCACCATCATCAGCGGCACCACCAATGGTACCACCGCAGTAACCGATTACAGCACTCTACCGGAAGGCATCTGGAGCGGCGACGTTAGCGTACAGTTCGACGCGACCTGGACCAGTTAATCTCTCTGATGTACCAGCAGGGGTAGCCCCCCTGCTTTATTCCTGGACGGAATTGTTATGAAAAAGCACCTTCTGCCTCTCGCTCTGCTGTTTTCCGGAATACCTCCGGCCCAGGCGCTGGATGTCGGCGATATATCATCGTTTATGAACAGTGACAGCAGCACGCTGAGCAAAACGATCAAAAACAGTACCGACAGTGGTCGCCTTATCAATATCCGTCTCGAACGGCTCTCTTCACCGCTTGACGACGGGCAGGTTATCTCAATGGACAAGCCGGATGAGTTGCTACTCACTCCCGCCAGCTTGCTGCTACCCGCCCAAGCCAGCGAAGTGATCCGCTTCTTCTATAAGGGACCCGCAGATGAAAAAGAGCGCTACTACCGCATTGTCTGGTTTGATCAGGCCCTCAGTGATGCGCAGCGCGATAATGCCAACCGCAGCGCTGTGGCCACTGCTTCCGCCCGCATCGGCACCATTCTGGTCGTCGCCCCTCGTCAGGCGAACTACCACTTTCAGTACGCCAACGGCTCCCTGACAAATACAGGAAATGCGACGCTGCGGATCCTCGCTTACGGCCCCTGCCTGAAAGCCGCCAATGGTAAGGAGTGTAAAGAGAATTACTACCTGATGCCAGGCAAGTCGCGTCGTTTTACCCGCGTGGACACGGCGGATAACAAAGGACGGGTTGCACTTTGGCAGGGTGATAAGTTCATTCCCGTGAAATAGATAGCTGTGCAGATGGATAACGACAATGCCTTTACGACGGTTCTCCCCAGGACTGAAAGCCCAGTTTGCCTTCGGCATGGTCTTTTTGTTCGTTCAACCCGATGCCAGCGCTGCTGACATAAGTGCGCAGCAAATAGGTGGGGTGATTATTCCGCAGGCCTTCAGTCAGGCGCTTCAGGACGGCATGAGCGTCCCGCTCTATATTCATCTCGCCGGTAGCCAGGGTCGCCAGGACGATCAGCGAATCGGCAGCGCTTTTATCTGGCTGGATGATGGACAGCTACGCATCCGGAAAATACAGCTGGAAGAGAGTGAAGATAACGCCAGTGTCAGCGAACAAACTCGACAGCAGCTGATGGCTCTGGCCAACGCCCCGTTCAATGAGGCCCTTACCATCCCCCTGACTGACAACGCGCAGCTGGATCTCAGCTTGCGCCAACTACTGCTGCAGCTGGTGGTCAAGCGCGAAGCGCTGGGCACCGTACTACGCTCACGTAGCGAAGACATCGGGCAGTCCAGTGTTAACACCCTCAGCAGTAATCTGAGCTATAACTTGGGCGTCTATAACAACCAGTTGCGTAACGGCGGGAGCAACACATCCAGCTATCTGTCGCTGAATAACGTTACTGCGCTGCGCGAACATCATGTGGTGCTCGACGGCTCGCTGTACGGGATCGGTAGCGGTCAACAGGACAGTGAATTATATAAAGCGATGTATGAACGCGATTTTGCCGGTCACCGATTTGCCGGTGGAATGCTCGACACCTGGAACTTGCAGTCCTTAGGGCCGATGACCGCCATTTCAGCAGGGAAGATTTACGGCCTTTCCTGGGGAAACCAGGCCAGCTCCACCATCTTCGACAGCAGCCAGTCAGCCACGCCAGTGATCGCCTTTTTACCGGCGGCGGGCGAAGTACATCTCACCCGTGATGGGCGGCTACTAAGCGTTCAGAACTTCACTATGGGCAATCATGAAGTGGATACCCGGGGTCTACCGTACGGGATTTACGATGTGGAAGTTGAGGTGATCGTTAACGGTCGCGTGATCAGCAAACGCCCCCAGCGGGTCAATAAGCTGTTTAGCCGGGGGCGCGGCGTCGGTGCACCACTGGCGTGGCAGGTATGGGGCGGTAGCTTTCATATGGATCGCTGGTCGGAAAACGGGAAAAAGACGCGACCAGCTAAAGAGAGTTGGCTAGCAGGTGCCTCGACCTCCGGCTCATTGAGTACGCTTAGCTGGGCGGCAACGGGATATGGATACGATAATCAGGCGGTGGGT
>NZ_CAOLGM010000061.1:0-24936 GCF_948475835.1 uncultured Escherichia sp.
TGCATATATTTATAATTATCGATAGTTTCCTGAACAATAAAGTTGGTGACATAACTACGGTATGTATAATTCACCAGCGTGCCGGGTGGACAAATTGCTGACACACCTACCCAGCCGGATTTTTCCGGTAAAACAACAATCTGCCCTGGCTGGTTATTGGTGCTATTAAAGATATTTGAGAGATCATAGTGTTCATCTTCTGCTACGCCAGTACTATTTGCACAAACAGTAGCCCAGGATATGTTTGCCAGACACAAACATGCCATCGCCAATAATAATCTGCAGATTATCTTCATTGATAATTTCCTTTATGAGCCAGGATGTGTGCAAACTGCCGAAATAACAGTGACGGCTTGCTGTAAGCTTTGCTTCGGCAATACATAGTGCGCAATGCAGCGTGAGTTCGCGCCGTCTCCCCACTGAACCAGTAATTCACCAGACAATGGCGCACCACTTAAATAAACTTGCCCGTCATCACCCACCATACTGGTTATTCCGGTACTGTTTTCCCGTACCAGTGATCCAAACGGCACCGGTTTTCCGCCCTGGGTAACGGTAATGAGCGCCCGCACGCCTATGCGGGTATCAAAATTGGCACGAACCAACGCGCCTTGCGTCGGCACAACGCTGCTAATATTTTTTTCAACATCGATGGAATTCCCCATCGTATTGGTATCAAGCGCGATACGGTTATACCGATAAACCGTGGCATACGGCATCACCGCATAGCCGCGCCAGTCGGTTAAAATGCCAGTTTGATTTTCAATGCGTACACCGCCTGCGCCAGGCGCTTTAATCAAAACATTGGTATCCCCTAAAGGCTGGCTCAGCGTTATGCCATTTTCGTGCCCGACCACACCGCCAGACAGCTGCCAGTTAACGTCATGTTGATCGCGGTCGTAGTTATACCCGACCCCCAGCGTACCGTAAGTGGCCTGCCAGTTTGCCGTGGCGCTGCCCGTATACCCATTATTCGAGGTAT
The DNA here is from genome assembly GCF_948475835.1 of uncultured Escherichia sp. NCBI lineage: Bacteria > Pseudomonadati > Pseudomonadota > Gammaproteobacteria > Enterobacterales > Enterobacteriaceae > Escherichia > uncultured Escherichia sp. The sequence continues at coordinate 983 of NZ_CAOLGM010000061.1, forward strand.
CACCCTGGCTTACGTGATAACTCAGGTTGTGGCCTTCCAGTAAGGTCCCACCTACACCTGCCAGCCAGCTATTTTGCCCGTTGCTGTTACGGTTGGCGTTAAAGGAGGCATAAGCGCGGTCGAGCGCATTTTCCCGGGTGTAGCGACGTTTGGTCAAAACATTGAAAGGCACTGAAACATTAAGTCCGACAATACGTTCGTTATCGGGGATCCCTACAGATTCATTCCACGAAAATGAGAGCGAATAACTGATGCCAACCCAGCTGCTGGTATACCCCACCTGATACCAGGTATCTGAATCCGAAGTATTCCAGTATTTTTGATGGGTACCAGAGATATAAAGCGAGCCAAAGTCATTAAGTGATTGTGAAATATTTAACTGCAAACGGTCTTTACGGCTAAAGCGTAAATTGTGGTAATTCACGATTATCGGTTCATCGCGATGCTCACCGTCGTAATCGTAATCATATTCGTACCCCTCCATTCGACGATACGCAACATCATCAAGGGTATAAAAACCTTGTGTCGAATAGCGGTAACCCATTAACTGAAAATTGGTGCCGAAGGTGTTCATCGATTTCGCATAGAGGAAGCGAATGGAATCCCCCTCATGACGACTGTCGTCGGCTAACTGACTGCGCGCATGGGTCACATCCAGCGACACTGCCCCCCAGTTCCCGAGGTTGCGCCCCAGCCCTAATAAAAAGGCGGTGTAATTGGCAGATAATTGCGTCCCGCCGTAGGCAGTAAATTCCTGTGGTAAACCGCCGAGTGCCGTGCCCTGAAAAAAGAAAGGCGATGATTGCTGACTATTACCGCTACGAAAATCGCCCGCCGTCAGGTCAAATTTGAAACGCCCTTCGCGTTGTAAAATTGGCACTGTTGAATACGGGATAGTGTAATTCTGCTGATTACCATCGCGCTCGTCGATGGTGACGTCCAGATCGCCATTTGAAGATGTCGGGTGCAAATCTGTAATTTCAAAAGCGCCGGGGGAAACATAGCTTTGATAGATAATAAAACCATTTTGCCGAATCGTTAGCTGGGCCGCCGTACGGGCAATCCCACGTACCGTTGGGGCAAACCCTTGCTGGCTATCAGGATACATATTATCGGAAGAATAAAGCCGTACACCACGAAATCCAACACCATCGAAAATATCACTTCCTGTATTGCCGTCTCCCATTACCAGTTCACTTTTCAGCGGAATAATGGCGCGCTGTACCCAGGTGCCAATATTATTCCACTGTTCTGAATGATATCCATTTCCGCGAAAATAGTTCCAGGAACCATTGTTGCGTAAACGCCACGGGCCAATATTAATCCCGCTGAGCTCACTAAAAAAATAGCTATCGTTACCATTACCTCTGTTACCGGTGAAATTATAATTCAGGAGTAAAGCAGGAATACCTTCATCCCACTCTTCAGGCGGAATGTAACCGTGAGCGCTACTCAACAACGTTATCTGAGGAATAGTGATGTTCAGGCGCATCGCTGCAAAATCAAAGTTAATTGTGGCATCAGGTACAGCTTTCAGTAAATTGATGCATTTATTGTTTTGCTGCTGGGCTAACTCGGGAAATGCACTGCTATTAAGGCCAATTCGTTCAAGGAGTACCTGGTTAAAACAGGGCATTAACCCACCTGATTTATCACCTGTATTTTCTGTTGTCGATTCAAATACGATATCCTGTGAACCAATGAACTCATCATTACGCCAGAGATCCACCCGATACACTCCCGCAGGTTGATGATTGCCTCTCTCAAAGCGCGATAAATCAGCAACGGATGTGCCATTCTCTAATAAAAATGCCGGGTTGAAATAACTTTCCGCATAGCTTAAAAAGGAGGGTAAAATGGCAAGAGATGAATAACAAATTCCGGCCAGACACCAGGTATACCTCTGCGGAATATCCGTAGTAGTGGGTATTTTCATAATTAGCTCTGATATTGTCAGATGATTCGGTTAGTTTAAGTTCACTTCTCTGACCGGGGTTACTGAACCATAATCATTAACGGTCTGAAATTTCAGCTTTCCCTGCACTCCTGAGGGTAAGGGAATTTGTGAATTAACTCTGGGTGCAGCCATAGCATTCCCCAACTTTTGGCTGCCCACTTGTAAGTTAACCAGGGTGACATAAAAAGGTGAGGGATTATGAACATTGATATAGTTACCGGATCGCGAAAACTTGAGTGTGTCCGGCGCTTCTGCGGGTAATTCTTGTAATTGAATTGGACGGAGAAATAATTTCATGCGCGATAAAATCGCCAGTTGCAAAACATTCCTGCCGTTCAATGCATTTTTATCTACCGAAGGGATCGTCTTAACATTCATCCAGAACAGAGACTCACGATCTGCCGCCAGCGGTGGACCGGTGTAAATAATACGCAAGGTATTTTCGCTTTTGGGTTCACTAACAAACAGTGGCGGTGTAATGATGAATGACTTTTCTTTTACACCGCTGCTGTTTTCAATCCACGAATTGACCAGAAAGCGCTCATTGGTATGGCTATTTCTAATCCATACCGCAGTCTGTTGAGCATCAGCGGGATAAATAATACGCGTGGCACCTAATGCGATCCCTCCGGCAGCATGGGCGCTGGCCGAAATGATTAAATAAAATATAATGAGCATCAATAACTTTATTTTAGTCATCATAGTTAATACGCCTTGTGTATTCCTGACGGCAAAAATAAGAAATATAAAGAAATGATTGCTTTGGTTTCTTACAACACATCATTCCCTTTTCATTTAATAAATCGGCATGATACAAAGTGAACATGATTTCGATTTACATTGCCACCATACCGCTTCAGACAACCGGTACATTACTTTGTTATAAGACGTGATATATAATTCAAAACAACGTGGTTTTGATTATTCGTATCTCATAATAAAAGTCGCGTCAGCATTTGCTTGCCCTGCTGATGCACTTGTACCGGTGCCTTTATAACGTGCAGAAAAATGAAGAACGTTGGTCCCGGGGATCAAGTTCTGGTTGGTTGAGAAGCTATTCCCATCAGGTTTGAGAATTGCGGATGTATTATCAAGTATTTCAATACCGACACCCGTTGCTGTTGTTGTATTGGTACTGGATGCAATGGCCAATAAATTATCATTGATTGCATCAGCCTGACCAGAAAATGCAACGGCAGCATTAGCGGCAACAACAGGATCGCAGTCGTTCAACTGAATGGTGAATGGAATTAATGCAGAGGTATTACCAACAGCATTGAAAATATCGGTACGATATTGACCGAGTGTGACAACCTGGTCTGCCGAGTCAGTATTCACTGAACAGGCAGCATTCACCAGTTCGCCTTCAAAGTGAATTGTACCGCCATCTACAACGGCAGCATAACTACCCGTAGCGGCGAATAGTGCGGCAGCCAGCGCAGACGAAATAAATCTTAATTTCATATATATTCCTTCAATCTCATTTATCGACTCCACATCCGTATATAACCGATTACTTTATTTAAGACACTGATAGTAGAAAAATTCCTTTTTATACTCTAAGAATGTCTTAATTGAAAATATGCACTCTATTCTAAAAAATAGAGAGCCCCGTTAGATGAATACTTCCGCGCAAAATATATTCAACAAAAATATAGACCTGAAGCGGTAAATTACCAGGCTGAAAATTCTTTTTATATTGTCAGGTATTTCTTAAATTATCTTAATCCTTAAACAAGGAAATAAATCAGTTCCAGATTTACAACGCCATCATGGACGAAAAATGAAGCTTTCAATCTCAGCGACCTCAGCGACGGTGCGCCTAACCTTCGCAAGAGGTCGCTTCACGCGATAAATCTGAAACGAAACCTGACAGCGCGCCCCGCTTCTGACAAAATAGGCGCATCCCCTTCGACCTACGTAACAGATGGAATCCTCTCTCTGATGGCAGCAAAGATTATTGACGGTAAAACGATTGCGCAGCAGGTGCGCTCTGAAGTTGCTCAAAAAGTTCAGGCGCGTATTGCAGCCGGACTGCGGGCACCAGGACTGGCCGTTGTGCTGGTGGGTAGTAACCCTGCATCGCAAATTTATGTCGCAAGCAAACGCAAGGCTTGTGAAGAAGTCGGGTTCGTCTCCCGCTCTTATGACCTCCCGGAAACCACCAGCGAAGCGGAGCTGCTGGAGCTTATCGATACGCTGAATGCCGACAACACCATCGATGGCATTCTGGTTCAACTGCCGTTACCGGCGGGTATTGATAACGTCAAAGTGCTGGAACGTATTCATCCGGACAAAGACGTGGACGGTTTCCATCCTTACAACGTCGGTCGTCTGTGCCAGCGCGCGCCGCGTCTGCGTCCCTGCACCCCGCGCGGTATCGTCACGCTGCTTGAGCGTTACAACATTGATACCTTCGGCCTCAACGCCGTGGTGATTGGCGCATCGAATATCGTCGGTCGCCCAATGAGCATGGAACTGTTGCTCGCAGGTTGCACCACTACCGTGACTCACCGCTTCACTAAAAATCTGCGTCATCACGTAGAAAATGCCGATCTGTTGATCGTTGCCGTTGGCAAGCCAGGCTTTATTCCCGGTGACTGGATCAAAGAAGGCGCAATTGTGATTGATGTCGGCATCAACCGTCTGGAAAATGGCAAAGTTGTGGGCGACGTCGTGTTTGAAGACGCGGCTAAACGCGCCTCATACATTACGCCTGTTCCCGGCGGCGTTGGCCCGATGACGGTTGCCACGCTGATTGAAAACACGCTACAGGCGTGCGTTGAATATCATGATCCACAGGATGAGTAACATGGCGACATTTTCTTTAGGTAAACATCCGCACGTTGAGCTGTGCGACTTGCTGAAACTGGAAGGCTGGAGCGAAAGCGGCGCGCAGGCGAAAATCGCGATTGCCGAAGGCCAGGTGAAAGTCGACGGTGCGGTTGAAACGCGCAAACGCTGCAAAATCGTCGCCGGTCAGACAGTGAGTTTTGCAGGTCACAGCGTACAGGTTGTTGCCTGATCCCTTTCCCGGCCTGTATCAACAGGCCGGTTCTCTTTTCAGACTTTTGCCCTCTACGCCCCGTTCATCCATGCTGATAGCATCGACATTTTGCCGAAGCGACCATCATGCCAACCGTTATTACGCACGCCGCCGTTCCCCTATGCATTGGTTTAGGGTTGGGTTCGAAAGTCATCCCTCCGCGTCTGTTATTTGCCGGAATCATCCTGGCGATGCTGCCCGACGCCGACGTATTGTCGTTTAAATTTGGCGTTGCTTACGGCAATGTTTTTGGTCATCGCGGTTTTACCCATTCGCTGGTGTTTGCGTTTGTTGTCCCGCTGTTATGTGTGCTGATTGGACGCCGATGGTTCAGGGCTGGGCTGATTCGCTGCTGGCTGTTTTTAACCGTCTCGTTGCTATCGCACAGCTTGCTGGATTCGGTAACCACTGGCGGTAAGGGCGTTGGCTGGCTGTGGCCGTGGTCAGATGAACGCTTTTTCGCTCCCTGGCAGGTGATTAAAGTCGCGCCGTTTGCATTGTCTCGTTACACCACGCCGTACGGGCATCAGGTGATAATTTCTGAATTGATGTGGGTGTGGTTGCCGGGGATGGTGCTTATGGGAATGTTGTGGTGGCGCAGGCGATAACCGGATGCGAAAACTCGCATCCGGCAACAGCGCAATTACTTACGACGCCAGGTGGTCCCTTGCGGGCCATCTTCCAGCACGATCCCCATCTCGTTAAGACGGTCACGCGCCGCATCTGCCGCCGCCCAGTCTTTCGCTTTACGGGCATCCAGACGCTGTTGAATTAACGCTTCAATCTCAGCCACTTCGCTGTCGTCTGCCTGCGCGCCGCTTTGCAGGAACGCTTCCGGTTCTTGCTCCAGCAGGCCCAATACAGCGGAAAGTTTACGCAGGTGAGATGCCATTGCATTCGCCGCTGCCATATCTTCTGCTTTCAGACGGTTTACTTCACGCGCCATATCAAACAGTACGGAATAGGCTTCCGGGGTGTTGAAATCGTCGTCCATCGCTTCAATAAAGCGCGCTTCAAACGCTTCGCCACCGGCAGGCGCAACGGTTTTATCTGTGCCGCGCAGCGCAGTGTAGAGACGCTCCAGCGCCGCACGCGCCTGCTTCAGGTTCTCTTCGCTGTAGTTCAACTGGCTGCGATAGTGGCCCGACATCAGGAAGTAACGCACGGTTTCCGCGTCGTAGTATTTCAGCACATCGCGCACGGTAAAGAAGTTACCCAGCGATTTGGACATCTTCTCGCGGTCAACCATCACCATCCCCGAGTGCATCCAGTAGTTCACATACTGGCCATCATGGGCACAGGTGGACTGCGCGATTTCGTTCTCGTGGTGCGGGAACATCAGGTCTGAACCGCCGCCGTGGATATCAAAGTGGTTACCCAGCTGCTTGCAGTTCATTGCCGAACATTCAATGTGCCAGCCTGGACGGCCCGCGCCCCACGGAGACGGCCAGCTCGGTTCGCCCTCTTTCGACATCTTCCACAGAACGAAGTCCATCGGGTTGCGTTTGTCGTCGACCACGTCAACGCGCGCACCTGCCTGCAGCTGGTCGAGATCCTGACGCGACAGCACGCCATATGTCGGATCGGTCGGGACGTCGAACATCACGTCGCCGTTGTCCGCCACATAAGCGTGACCTTTGGCGATCAGTTGTTCAGTGAGTTCAATAATTTCTGCGATATGGTGCGTCGCGCGCGGCTCCATATCCGGGCGCAGAATGTTCAAAGCATCAAAATCTTTGTGCATTTCGGCGATCATGCGATCCACCAGCGCCACAAAGCTTTCGCCATTTTCATTGGCGCGTTTGATGATTTTGTCGTCGATATCGGTAATGTTGCGCACATACTTCAGTTTATAGCCGAGGAAACGCAGATAGCGCGCAACCACGTCAAAAGCAACAAAGGTACGCCCGTGACCGATATGACAGAGATCGTAAACGGTGATTCCACACACATACATGCCGACTTCCCCGGCGTGAATAGGCTTAAATTCCTCTTTTTGGCGTGTCAGAGTATTGAAGATTTTTAGCATCGAAGATTCCGTTTAGACATGTGTGGGTAATTGAGTTGCGTATAATACCCATATTTCCCGCGCGAATCAGCATACATTGCGTGATGATCCGATCGTGCGGTTATGCTATAACACCACCCTATATATGACCCGAACTGGGTTGAAGCACCAATCAAACGGAACAGGATGCAAAAATGGTTACTTTCCACACCAATCACGGCGATATTGTCATCAAAACTTTTGACGATAAAGCACCTGAAACAGTTAAAAACTTCCTGGACTACTGCCGCGAAGGTTTTTACAACAACACCATTTTCCACCGTGTTATCAACGGCTTTATGATTCAGGGCGGCGGTTTTGAACCGGGCATGAAACAAAAAGCCACCAAAGAACCGATCAAAAACGAAGCCAACAACGGTCTGAAAAATACCCGTGGTACGCTGGCAATGGCCCGTACTCAGGCTCCGCACTCTGCAACTGCACAGTTCTTCATCAACGTGGTTGATAACGACTTCCTGAACTTCTCTGGCGAAAGCCTGCAAGGTTGGGGCTACTGCGTGTTTGCTGAAGTGGTTGAAGGCATGGACGTGGTAGACAAAATCAAAGGTGTTGCAACCGGTCGTAGCGGTATGCACCAGGACGTGCCAAAAGAAGACGTTATCATTGAAAGCGTGACCGTTAGCGAGTAATCGTGGCGACACTCTTTATTGCAGATCTTCATCTCTGCGTGGAAGAACCGGCGATCACCGCCGGTTTTCTGCGTTTTTTAGCGGGGGAAGCCCGCAAGGCCGACGCGCTGTATATTCTTGGCGATCTGTTTGAAGCATGGATTGGCGACGACGATCCCAACCCACTCCATCGCCAGATGGCGGCAGCGATCAAAGCGGTGTCCGATTCCGGCGTTCCCTGTTATTTCATTCATGGCAACCGTGATTTTCTGCTCGGCAAACGCTTTGCCCGTGAAAGCGGCATGACATTATTGCCGGAAGAAAAGGTGCTCGAACTTTATGGTCGCCGGGTGTTGATTATGCATGGCGACACGCTGTGCACCGATGACGCGGGTTATCAGGCTTTTCGCGCCAAAGTCCACAAACCCTGGCTGCAAATGCTATTCCTCGCCCTGCCGTTGTTTGTGCGCAAACGCATTGCCGCGCGAATGCGAGCGAACAGTAAAGAAGCCAACAGCAGTAAATCGCTGGCGATCATGGACGTTAACCAAAACGCGGTAGTCAGTGCGATGGAAAAACATCAGGTGCAATGGCTGATCCACGGACATACCCATCGCCCGGCGGTACATGAACTTATCGCCAACCAGCAACCTGCTTTTCGCGTGGTACTCGGTGCCTGGCATACGGAAGGTTCGATGGTGAAAGTCACGGCGGATGACGTTGAGCTGATTCATTTTCCGTTTTAAAAAACCCACAACTTTGCTGATTTCACAGCCACGCAACCGTTTTCCTTGCTCTCTTTCCGTGCTATTCTCTGTGCCCTCTAAAGCCGAGAGTTGTGCACCACAGGAGTTTTAAGACGCATGTCTTCCCGCAATAATCCGGCGCGTGTCGCCATCGTGATGGGGTCCAAAAGCGACTGGGCTACCATGCAGTTCGCCGCCGAAATCTTCGAAATCCTGAATGTCCCGCACCACGTTGAAGTGGTTTCTGCTCACCGCACCCCCGATAAACTGTTCAGCTTCGCCGAAAGCGCCGAAGAGAACGGTTATCAGGTGATTATTGCGGGCGCAGGTGGCGCAGCGCACCTGCCAGGCATGATTGCCGCCAAAACGCTGGTGCCGGTGCTGGGCGTGCCAGTACAGAGCGCCGCACTGAGCGGTGTCGATAGCCTCTACTCCATCGTACAAATGCCGCGCGGCATTCCGGTGGGTACGCTGGCGATTGGTAAAGCTGGCGCAGCAAACGCGGCATTACTGGCAGCACAAATTCTCGCGACTCACGATAAAGAGCTACACCAGCGTCTGAATGACTGGCGCAAAGCCCAGACCGACGAAGTGCTGGAAAACCCGGACCCGCGAGGTGCGGCATGAAACAGGTTTGCGTCCTCGGTAACGGGCAGTTAGGCCGTATGCTGCGTCAGGCAGGCGAACCGTTAGGCATTGCTGTCTGGCCGGTCGGGCTGGACGCTGAACCGGCGGCGGTGCCTTTTCAACAAAGCGTGATTACCGCTGAGATCGAACGCTGGCCGGAAACCGCATTAACCCGCGAGCTGGCGCGTCATCCGGCCTTTGTGAACCGCGATGTGTTCCCGATTATTGCTGACCGTCTGACTCAGAAGCAGCTTTTCGATAAGCTCCACCTGCCGACCGCGCCGTGGCAGTTACTTGCCGATCGCAGCGAGTGGCCTGCGGTGTTTGATCGTTTAGGTGAGCTGGCGATTGTTAAGCGTCGCACTGGTGGCTATGACGGTCGCGGTCAATGGCGTTTACGCGCCGATGAAACCGAGCAGTTACCGGCTGAATGCTACGGCGAATGTATTGTCGAGCAGGGCATAAACTTCTCTGGTGAAGTGTCGCTGGTTGGCGCGCGCGGCTTTGATGGCAGTACCGTGTTTTATCCGCTGACGCATAACCTGCATCAGGACGGTATTTTGCGCACCAGCGTCGCTTTCCCGCAGGCCAATGCGCAGCAGCAAGCGCAAGCCGAAGAGATGCTTTCGGCGATTATGCAGGAGCTGGGCTATGTGGGCGTGATGGCGATGGAGTGTTTTGTCACCCCGCAAGGTCTGTTGATCAACGAACTGGCACCGCGTGTGCATAACAGCGGTCACTGGACACAAAACGGTGCCAGCATCAGCCAGTTTGAGCTGCATCTGCGGGCGATTACCGATCTGCCGTTACCGCAACCAGTGGTGAATAATCCGTCGGTGATGATCAATCTGATTGGTAGCGATGCGAATTATGACTGGCTGAAACTGCCGCTGGTGCATCTGCACTGGTACGACAAAGAAGTCCGTCCGGGGCGTAAAGTGGGGCATCTGAATTTGACCGACAGCGACACATCGCGTCTGACTGCGACGCTGGAAGCCTTAATCCCGCTGCTGCCGCCGGAATATGCCAGCGGCGTGATTTGGGCGCAGAGTAAGTTCGGTTAACTGGTGCTCTATTCTTGCCGGATGCGGCGTAAACGCCTTATCCGGCCTACCGATCCGGTACCCATTGTAGGCCTGATAAGATGCGTCAAGCATCGCATCAGGCATTGTGCACCAATTGCCGGATGCGGCACCGGTTGTAGGCCTGATAAGACGCGTCAAGCGTCGCATCAGGCACAAATGTCTAATGCCTACGACTACAGCGAAATACAGGTCCCCGCTTCGCCCGCCAGCGTCTCTTCAATTCGCGATAACGCCCCAATCCACGCGGGTTTACCACGGCTTCTGACATAACCACTCACCGCCGTTACCTTCGGCCCCATCGAACCATCGGCTTTGGCAAATGGCGCTAACTCATCCGGTGTGGCATGGCGAATGGCGCGTTGCTGCGGCGTTCCCCAGTTTTCATATACCGCATCAGCATCAGTGAGGATCACCAGCCCATCGGCGTTAATCTGCTCAGCGAGCAACGCAGCAGCGAGATCTTTATCAATCACCGCTTCACTCCCTGCCCCATCTTCCGTCACAGGCACACCGCCGCCGCCACTGCAAATCACCACATGCCCCTCTTTGAGCAACAACTCGATGGCTTCGCTGTCGAGAATTTTACGCGGTTGCGGAGACGCCACCACCCGGCGCAAATATTTACCATCACGTTTCATCTGCCAGCCGTAAGCCGCTTCCAGTGCCTCTTGTTCTTCTGGCTGATAAACCGGACCAATAAATTTCTCTGGCTGCAAAAACGCCGGATCATCAGGCGAAACCTCAATGCGCGTCAGCACCGTCGTCACGGGCGGCATCTGCGGCTGTGCGCTCAAACTCTGCGCCAGCATATAGCCAATCATCCCCTGACTTTCTGCCACCAGCACATCCAGCGGATACGGTTCTACCTCTTTCCACGCCAGATTCTGCAATGCCAGCAGCCCCACCTGCGGCCCGTTGCCGTGAACAATCGCCAGCCGATAAGAACGGGCCAGGCGTGCCAGCGCGGGTACAGCACTGGCGATATTGCGATATTGATTTTCCGCCGTCAGCGCCTCACCGCGCTGGAGTAAGGCGTTGCCCCCAAGAGCTACAACCAGTGTTTTCATGGTTTTCCTTGTAATAATTGTTGACCAAGCCAGAACCCCAGCAGTGTATCTGCCCCTGACGTATGCCCCAGCGCCAGCAGCGAATCAATCGCAACAGCGGTACGTTTCGGGCAACTCAGAGCATGAACAAAGTGCAGGAGTGGCGAGGCGAAATATCCTTGCGCGGCATAACGTAAATAACTGACGCTCACCGCTGTGGTAACGAGTTGCAGATTGTCGGAACAGGCAAAAAACTGGCGACCGGAGCGCGCATCTAAAGCGCCATAATACCAGGCCGCCAGCAGCATTCCGCTCAGCGTGTCATCATGACTCGGCGTTAATCCGGGGCCTTTACCCAGCCAGTGCCGCCAGTCGGTCTTAACGCCATTGAGCGCGGCCTGAAAACAGTGACGAAACTGGCGTAACTCAGCAGGCAGCGGATCGCTTGCCGCCAACGCCAGTGGCCCGAAAAGCCCGGTTTCCTCCGCGCGTTGCATCCATGCAGCTGCAAGTGGTTGAGGATGCGCAGGCGGCGTAATACGCAGCAAACAATAACGCTGTGGCTGTTTAACCGTGAAACGCCCGAGGCGAATCCCTTGAGCCACAACCTGTGGTCGTTCATTGCCGCATAATCCACCGCATAACGCATCGAATTGCGCACGGCGAAGCATCCATCCTCCGGGGCCGAAACCACTACCCTGACGATGCAGCGTTAACAGTTCGCCGCTTTCCGTCATCAGGTTAATCGCCCGTCGCCACACTCCCGCTAACCGCCAGGACTGGCGATAATTCGGTGCACTACGGCTGGCAAGCAGAGGATGGATGATCGTCATTGCGCGTTCCTCAACCAATCCCCATGCTTTCAGCCAGTGCTTCCAGCGCCTGTTCAAAACACGCCAGCGGTGCCCGCACAGTGCCTGCGCCAATCTGCCCGATCCCCGCCTCTTTATGGGCGATACCGGTATTGATGAGTGGCGTAATGCCGGTTTCTACCACGCGACGAATGTCCAGTCCCAGGCACGCGCCCTGAAAATCCCAGCCTGGGATCTGCAACTGCATATTGCGCTCAAGGTAAATTTCCGCCATCTCTTCAGATACCGCTCTGGCCGCTTCCATGCCACCCGCACCGACAAAGCGCGTTACGCCAGGCGCTGCGATCATTGCCGCACCTCCGATACCAAAGGTTTCGGTAATCGCGCTATCGCCCATATCCGGGTTCGCCTGCTCCTGCGAGAAGCCGGTGAAAAACAGACCTTGCGGAGTGTTTACAGGCGCAGTAAACCAGCGTTCGCCCAGCCCGCTTACCCGAATCCCGAACATATTGCCGTTGCGGGTCATTGCCGTGACGATGCTGCCTGCGCGGATCATCGCGCCAGCATCCATCGCCGCCTTGCAGTAAGCCATCGCAAGGTTGAGGAAGAACTGATCGGTCACGCTGAGGAAATCCATCACTTCCGCGATGTGCTGTTTATCATGATCGAGGCGAGCAATTTGTGGGGCCAGCGCACGCATTAACAGTGCTGAGGAAGCAATATTGCGTTGATGGAACTCATCGCCCATGGTAATGCCCTGCGCCATCATCGCCGTGAGATCGATACCGTGCTCCATGCGCCCCAGCGCCGCGCTTAATACTGGCATTAACACATCGCGCATCCAGCGATGGCGAGTCAGGACATCTTCGCCGTAAGCGCCAAAACGCATCACTTTGCCGATACCTTCGTTGAGGTTGCAGTACGCCCGGTTGCCGTCGGTCACGTTCTCGACCACCAGCATCGGCATACTGGCAGAAGTAATACCGCCCATTGGCCCGACGGCATTCACATGGTGACAAGGAATGAAGTTCACTTCCCCCTGCTCCAGAATTGCCAGCGCCTGCGCTTCATCTTTCGCCCAACCTTCGAACAGACATGCGCCCACGCACGCCCCTTTCATGGGTCCGGTCATCTCCTGCCAGCGCATTGGCGGCCCGGCGTGAAGCAGTGTTTTGCCCGGGTTTAGTTCGCTGATAAGTGAAGAAGCCGGTTGCACATCCAGCCAGTGTGGACGAGCGCGACGAATTTGTTCGATAACCGCAGCATTGGCTTGCGCCACTGATGTAAACATGGGAACCCCTTATTGCAAACGTTCTAATAAACGAGCCAGTTTTTTATTGCCGCCGGCGACTGGCGACCATTGGTAATGCACAACCGGTTTGCTGGCGCTTTGTAGCTCCAGCGCAAAGCTGCGCAATCCGATGTTAATCACGGCGACGTTTTCCATTAATGACGGTGTGTGTTGCTGAGTGGCAGGCGAAAGCGGACGAATCAGTGCCGCCGCCAGCAAGGTGGCTTCCGGCAGCGAACTCACTACCGCGATCCCCGCATCTTCCAGCGTGGCGATTTGCTGCGAGCGGCATTGCGGGTCACGTTCAGTGCCTGTCACCGTGGCAATGGCATACAGTGGTTGATTGTCTGAACGCGCGGCACAGGCTTTTTGCCAGGCGCTTACCAGCGAGGCGGCAGGATCGGCGGTCGCACCGAAGCCAATCACGACATCAAGCAGCAATACGCGCACTTGCGGTTTAGCGCCGAGATCGGCAATTAACTGGTTGCGTAAGGCTGGGTCGATCATCGGATGGGGACGCCCGACGGTGTAGAAATCATCGCCGAGGTCAATAATCTGGTGACCATCGGCGTCGAGCATCATGCCGTGATGATGGGTATCGTCGGCTTCCACGCCAAGGTGTCCGGCAAGTAATCCCGCCGCTTCGGCAGCCAGCGTACCGCCGGTATACAAACCGCAAATAAATCCGCTGCTGACAGGCGCTATTGCGTTACGTCGCGCCGTAACGCGTGAAAGCAGGCAAGCCAGGCGTGCGGCCTCATCCAGCGAGGAGGCAAACCAGACATTCTCGTCGCGGGCCACTGCCGGGGTATAACCTAAAAACAGCGCCACCGTCGGTTTGCCGGTTGCTTTCATGGCATTAACAATTTTCAGACGCACAGCTTCGGCAGGTGGTTTTGAAACAAATGCCAGCACTTCGCTTTTCTCGTCTGCACTCAACATTTCCAGCGCCGTTAGCGCACTGATGCCGCCCACTTCACGGCTGAGATCGCGCCCGCCAAGGCCAATCGCGTGAGTAATTCCCTCCCCTGCCAGCGCAATCTGCGAACACAGCTCCTGAATCCCGGTACCGGAAGCGCCAATGACGCCAATATTGCCTTCCGGCATCACGTTAGCAAAAGCCAGCGGTGTGCCGGCAATCATCGACGTACCGCAGTCCGGCCCCATCACCAGCAAGCCTTTTTCCCGCGCGCGGGTTTTAAGTTGGATTTCATCTTCCAGCGTGACGTTATCGGAGAACATCATCACGTTGAGGTTGCGATCCAGCGCCTGGTTTGCCAGCTCCGCCGCATACTCGCCAGCCACTGAAATCAGCGCCAGATTGGCATCGGGTAATTTCTGACAGGCGCTGTCCCAGCGACGCACCTGCGTCAACGCCTGGCTGCTGCCTGACCCCTGCGCCAGTTGTTTTAGCGCCTCTTCAAGCTGCTGCATAATCGCCTGCGCGATCCCCGCATCCGCCGCTTCGCTACGAATTGCCACGCAAATATCGTTCGGCGTGGCGTTATTAAAATCGTCATGCCAGAAACCTGTGGTATCTAATAACGCTTTATTGGCGGGCGTACCCATCATTACGGAAACATCATCAACATTTTCTGATTCGCTGAGTTTTCGTGAAATAATCATTAAACTGACCGAATCCTGAAAACACCCTTTTTTAATAAAGGCGTGGATCATAACAACTCCTTAAAAATTGCACCCATGGCAATTGCACGAGCAGTGTTAATGTGGCGATTACGGTATCGATGACAACGGGTAAATAAGGTGATGAATATCACACAGGGATTATTAACAAAAGAATTCAAATAACCGCCAGGCTATTACGCATTATTTTTTAATAAGCGTGGTTGTTTTAAAAATCAGGTTAAAAGTGAGCGGATTATCAAATAAATTCTAACTATATTTTTTTGCCTGTCTGGATCACATAATCCAGATATTTTCCCTGTATGTTAATTGCAGTCATGCTTCACACCGTCGTTAAAAAGGAAGACAGATGAAAATCAGTCGGGAAACACTCCACCAGCTAATCGAGAATAAACTCTGCCAGGCTGGGTTAAAACGTGAGCACGCTGCAACCGTGGCTGAAGTATTGGTTTACGCCGATGCCAGAGGGATCCACTCTCATGGCGCGGTGCGCGTGGAATACTACGCGGAACGCATTTCAAAAGGCGGCACCAACCGCGAACCGGAGTTTCGTCTTGAGGAAACCGGGCCGTGCTCGGCAATTTTACATGCCGACAATGCCGCCGGACAGGTCGCGGCGAAAATGGGTATGGAACATGCCATCAAAACCGCCGAGCAAAATGGCGTTGCGGTGGTCGGAATCAGCCGGATGGGTCACAGCGGCGCAATCTCTTATTTTGTGCAGCAGGCAGCCCGCGCCGGATTAATTGGCATTTCGATGTGCCAGTCCGATCCAATGGTGGTGCCGTTTGGCGGCGCGGAAATTTACTACGGTACTAACCCACTGGCCTTTGCCGCGCCGGGAGAAGGCGACGAGATCCTTACCTTTGATATGGCGACTACCGTACAGGCATGGGGAAAAGTGCTCGACGCCCGCTCGCGTAATATGTCTATCCCGGATACCTGGGCGGTCGATAAAAACGGAGCACCAACAACCGATCCGCTCGCGGTACATGCTCTGCTCCCCGCCGCCGGGCCGAAAGGGTATGGCCTGATGATGATGATTGACGTCCTCTCAGGCGTCTTACTCGGCTTACCGTTCGGGCGACAGGTTAGTTCGATGTATGACGATTTACACGCCGGGCGTAATTTGGGGCAATTACATATAGTTATTAATCCGAACTTTTTCTCCTCCAGCGAATTATTCCGTCAACATCTTAGCCAGACCATGCGCGAATTAAATGCCATTACCCCCGCGCCCGGTTTTAATCAGGTTTATTATCCCGGACAGGATCAGGATATTAAACAACGCAAAGCCGCCGTCGAAGGCATCGAAATTGTTGATGATATTTACCAGTATTTAATTTCCGACGCGCTTTATAACACGTCATACGAAACGAAAAATCCCTTTGCGCAATAATTATTGAGACAGGACTTTCTTATGATTACACATTTCCGTCAAGCCATAGAAGAAACGCTACCCTGGCTTTCCTCTTTTGGCGCTGACCCAACGGGTGGGATGACCCGTTTACTTTATTCGCCGGAATGGCTGGAAACCCAGCAGCAATTTAAAAAAAGAATGGCAGCAAGTGGGCTGGAAACACGTTTCGATGAAGTAGGGAATTTATACGGTCGCCTGAATGGTACCGAATATCCACAGGAAGTGATTCTGAGCGGTTCGCATATCGATACCGTGGTTAACGGCGGTAACCTCGACGGGCAATTCGGCGCGCTGGCGGCGTGGCTGGCAATTGACTGGCTGAAAACGCAATACGGCGCGCCGCTACGTACGGTCGAAGTGGTGGCGATGGCAGAAGAAGAAGGCAGCCGCTTCCCGTATGTCTTCTGGGGCAGTAAAAATATCTTTGGGCTGGCGAATCCTGACGACGTGCGGAATATCTGTGATGCCAAAGGAAATAGTTTTGTCGATGCGATGAAGGCTTGCGGATTTACTCTTCCGAACGCCCCACTAACTCCGCGTCAGGATATTAAAGCCTTTGTTGAACTGCATATTGAACAGGGCTGTGTGCTGGAAAGTAATGGGCAATCAATTGGCGTGGTGAATGCAATTGTCGGGCAGCGTCGTTATACGGTAACGCTGAACGGCGAATCAAACCATGCAGGCACCACGCCGATGGGTTATCGTCGTGATACAGTTTACGCTTTCAGTCGCATTTGCCATCAGTCGGTCGAAAAAGCGAAAAGGATGGGCGATCCGCTGGTTCTGACCTTTGGCAAAGTAGAGCCGCGCCCGAATACGGTAAATGTGGTGCCGGGTAAAACCACGTTCACCATTGATTGTCGTCATACCGACGCTGCCGTGCTGCGCGATTTCACCCAACAGTTAGAAAACGACATGCGGGCGATTTGCGATGAAATGGACATTGGTATTGATATCGATTTATGGATGGACGAAGAACCCGTGCCGATGAATAAGGAGCTGGTCGCCACCCTGACAGAATTGTGTGAAAGTGAAAAACTGAATTACCGGGTGATGCACAGTGGTGCCGGGCACGACGCGCAAATTTTCGCGCCTCGCGTACCAACCTGCATGATTTTCATTCCCAGCATCAACGGGATCAGCCATAACCCGGCGGAACGCACCAATATTACCGACCTTGCCGAAGGGGTCAAAACGTTGGCACTCATGCTTTATCAACTTGCCTGGCAGAAATAAGGAGTCATAAATGGGATATTTAAATAACGTCACCGGTTACCGCGATGATTTACTGGCTAACCGTGCGATTGTTAAACACGGTAATTTCGCACTGTTAACCCCGGATGGTCTGGTAAAAAATATTATTCCGGGCTTTGAAAATTGTGACGCGACAATCCTCTCCACGCCAAAGCTGGGTGCCTCTTTTGTTGATTATCTGGTCACACTGCATCAAAACGGTGGCAACCAACAGGGCTTCGGTGGCGAAGGCATTGAAACGTTCCTGTATGTGATCTCTGGAAATATCACTGCCAAAGCCGAAGGCAAAACATTTGCCTTAAGCGAAGGTGGCTATCTTTATTGCCCACCAGGCTCCTTAATGACGTTTGTTAACGCCCAGGCCGAAGACAGCCAAATCTTTTTATATAAGCGTCGCTATGTTCCGGTAGAAGGCCATGCACCGTGGCTGGTTTCTGGCAATGCCAGCGAACTGGAACGCATTCACTATGAAGGTATGGATGATGTGATCCTGCTGGATTTTCTGCCCAAAGAGTTAGGTTTTGATATGAACATGCATATCCTCTCTTTTGCACCAGGTGCCAGCCACGGTTATATCGAAACACATGTTCAGGAACACGGTGCCTATATTCTTTCCGGTCAGGGGGTTTATAACCTCGACAATAACTGGATCCCGGTGAAAAAAGGCGATTACATCTTTATGGGCGCTTATTCTTTACAGGCTGGTTATGGTGTAGGGCGTGGTGAAGCGTTCAGCTATATTTACTCGAAAGATTGCAACCGCGACGTAGAGATTTAATTCATACCACTCGCCTGATTATTTTTAGCTATGTTGGATTTTGCCACGGTTTATACCGTGGCTTTTTTTGTAGTAAATTCAGGTAAAAAAAGATGCGATATAAATCGCATCCGCTTTAAAGGTAAGGGTCAGTTTTTAATTCCCTGACCTATTTTAATGGCGCAGGCAATATTTCGTGCGCTGTTGAAGAGATTGGTTTCACCGCTGGCGAGCACTTCGGCTAAAGGTGCCAGACGTGGCAAAATGCTGAATACCGCATCAATGCCGTACTGGTGCACCACTTCCACGCCATCACCCAATACGCCAGCAATCCCAATCACCGGTACATTAAACTGCTTCGCCACCGACGCCACACCCAGCGGCGCTTTACCGCCTGCCGTTTGCGAGTCGATGCGCCCTTCCCCGGTAATCACCAGTGCTGCGCCCTGCACTGCCTGCGCAAGATTGACCGCATTCAACACAATCTCAATACCTGGTTTAATATCCGCATTGAGAAATACCGCCGCCGCAATACCCATACCGCCCGCAGCGCCGCCGCCCGCCATCTGGCAGACGTTGATTTCAGTTTGCTGTTGTAAAACACGGGCGTAATTTTGCAGCCCCTGTTCCAGCTCTTCGACCATTTCCGGCGTTGCCCCTTTTTGCGGGCCAAACACCGCCGCCGCGCCGCGTGCCCCTACCAGCGGGTTATCAACGTCACATGCTACTTCAATATGGCAATTCGCCAGACGCGGATCGCATTCATCCATCTCAATGCTTGCCACGCGCGCTAAATTACCGCCGTTAGCCACCAGCACCTGACCGTCGGCATCAAGGAAACGCACACCGAGCGCCTGCGCCATGCCCATACCACCGTCGACCGTCGCACTGCCACCAATGCCGAGAATAATATGGCGAATGCCGTTATCCAGCGCATGACGAATTAACTCCCCCGTACCAAAACTGGAGGCCAGCAACGGATTACGCTTTTCAGGCGCGACCAGCATCAGGCCACTTGCTGCCGCCATCTCAATCACCGCCGTTTTCCCGTCGCCGGTAAGGCCATAAAAAGCATTCACTTTTTCGCCCATCGGCCCGCAGACTTCAAGCGTCACGATGTTGCCGCCCGTCGCGGCGACCATCGCATCCACCGTCCCTTCGCCGCCATCCGCTATCGGCAAACAGATATAGTTCGCATCGGGAAAGAGGGTCGAAAACCCGGCTTTAATTGCCTGACAACATTTTTCTGCACTTAAGCTCTCTTTAAAAGAGTCTGGCGCAATGACAATCTTCATTATCAATCCTTTTTCAACAAATTATTCGATGCGTTCCCACGGAATAAGATTATCCATAAGAACAGCCAGTAAAATCCCGACCAGTAAGCCGTTACTGAGCAGAGGACGCAGCGTTAATGGAAGGTCTTGCAGATACACAGGCGGTAATGCCATTAAAAATATGCCGACAAATAACGGCAATGCGAGTCGATAAATATTGCGAGCGGTAAACGTTATTTGCTGGCTAAACACCAGCGCGGAAAAGAGTAAAGGCAGATAAGAAACCAGCATGACCGCACTACTCACGGGTAAAGGGATACTGCAAAACAGTCGTGTGAGTGCCGGAACCAGCGCCACCAGAAGGCAAATAACGCTGCCATAAATAAATGAACGCCGCGTGTAATCGCCAGTCTGGGTTAATAAACCAATGGATGAAACAAACGGTGAAAATGGAATTACCGCCAGAGGTACGGTTATCAGTGTCATAAATCCGGTCGCCACAAAGCTACGACGATAACGCGTATTCCCCGCGCCCTGCTGCGGATAAAAAACATCCGTGCCCCGAATCGCACCGTAGGTATTGCTGATATTTACCAGACCTGTAATCACCGCCGTCAGAATAATTCCCGGCGACAAAGCACCGCCACTGCCGAGCGGGAACCACTGCCAGTGCAACTCACCGGAGAGCGAGTGCGAAGAAGGAAAGCAAAAGTACCACAACAACCAGCCGGTTATGGTGCCGACCAGCAGGCCATAACGGGCAAAACGTTGCGGGAGGAAGATAATCATCCCCAGTACCAGGCACATCACCGCCACCGAGAGCGCGAACGGCGGTAACTGAATTTTAAAATTCGGGTCGGCTATGCCAAACGGCAGCCCGAGCATACCTTTGAAAAAGATAGTGGTCAGCTGCGCGCCCAGCATCAACATAAACAAGACCATCACCGACGGCGTAAATAACCGCGCCAGGCGATGGCCTAATCCGCTAAAACCAATCAACACCGTCAGCACGCCGGAGAGTGCAATCCCCACTGCCAGGCTGGTGGCGATATCGTTGATCGGTGTCCCGCGCGATGCTTCGCCAAGGGTGATAGTAAGGATGGTTCCCCACCACAGGCCACCTGGCCCTTCCATAATAGCGCGACGATGACCGCAGAACGCCTGAGCGAAGCAGGCCAGTGCGGTAGCAAGAAAAGCATATTGCGTGAGCGTAAGCAGGCTACTTTGCGGCAACTGAAAAGCAGAAAGTAGCGTAGGAGGAACCACAACCGTGTTGCAAAAAATAAAGAAAAACCACTGAAATCCTGATAACAGGCTTTCGCGGCTCACTGCAAAATTGAACATAAACACACCTTAACCGGAGAATGCCCGCCGCAAGGACGGGCATTGCAGGGGCCAGATTACTGCTGATGTTTAAGGATAAATTGACCTTTCGGCGCAACAGGGAAGCCCTGTTCAATGTCGTAAATCACATCACCACGTAAGATGGTTTTCGTGATACGCGCGCCAATGGTACGGCCAACATACGGGCTGACTTTGTGGCGATATTCCAGATCGTCATTGGTAAGAACATAGCTGCTATTCGGCTGAATGAAGACGAAGTCGGCATCTTTTCCTGGGGCGATACGGCCTTTTTGCTGCAGACCGAAAATATCTGCTGCGTTAGTCGCCATTAATTTGCCGAACATTGGCAGAGACATTCCGCGTTTCTGTACCGCTTCATCGAACATCACGTCCATACAGTTTTGCAGGCCGGCAATACCGCCCCATGCTTCCATGATGTTGCCGGCTTTCATTTCCGGAGGGCATGGTGAGTGGTCGGAAACCAGGCAGTCGATTTCACCGTTAAACAGTTTTTCCCACATGCCTTTCTGGTTTTCCAGATCGCGGATCGGCGGTGAACACTTCGCCAGAGTGCCGATTTCTTCGAACTGATCGGTATCCAGTACAAAGTAATGCGGGCAGGATTCACAAGTAACGTCCTGACCTTCCTGACGTGCACGAGTCACTTCTTCAACGCCTTCCGGGCTGCTGATATGGCAAACGTGCAGACGGCAACCGGCAACTTTCGCCAGATACAGCACGCGGCGAATCGCTTCCACTTCGGTAAATACCGGACGCGAAGCCACATAGTCATGGGCAGTTACGCGACCTTCACGTTTCGCTTCTTCGCCCAGTGCGTCACAGATCAGCGCGTTTTCGCAGTGCACCAGCACCGGCTGCCCCAGTTCGCCCAGCTTCTGCGCACCTTTGAAGAACTGCCAGTCGTTTACATCACGGAAGTC
This sequence comes from uncultured Escherichia sp., assembly GCF_948475835.1. NCBI lineage: Bacteria > Pseudomonadati > Pseudomonadota > Gammaproteobacteria > Enterobacterales > Enterobacteriaceae > Escherichia > uncultured Escherichia sp. The sequence goes on from NZ_CAOLGM010000061.1 coordinate 22,903, forward strand.
GTTGTCGATACCGCGATCGCCACAGGTCGCAACGAAGCATTTGAAGCCGACAACGCCCACTTCATCCAGCTCATGCAGACGGTCGATGTTGTAAGACACTAGGCCACCGAGTTGTGCCGCATCGATAGTCAGCTTGCCTTTAGCGGCATCGAACTTCAGTTCAATTGAAGCGCGGTCAACCGTTGCAGGCAGCTGGTTGAGCGGCATTTCGATCATGGTGGTGATACCACCTTTTGCCGCTGCGCGAGTACCGGTTTCATAACCTTCCCAGTGGCTACGACCCGGTTCAGAAATATGGGTGTGCGCATCAACCATGCCCGGCGAAACCACCAGACCAGACGCATCCATAACTTCTTTTGCATCGCCCAGATCCTGACCGATAGCAGCAATTTTCCCGCCTTTAACGGCGATATCTACAACGCGAGCTTCGTTTTCTAAAATAACGGTGCCGTTTTTAATGATTAAATCAAAAGACATAACAAACTCCTTGTAAAATACAGATTGGTTTTTAACTCAATGTTCAATATCGGGATTAATTAACCTATGGTTTTTTGCTCTCCTGTTTTTTCTGCTGTTGTACGTTTCTTTAATAAGGCGTAGGCCGCAAAGGCGACGATGACGCCGACAAACCATGAAACACGCGATAACGGTTCCATAAAGGGAATAAACTTACCGCCAAGAGATAAAATAACGGCCACCAGAGTTACTGAAAACGCGGTGAGGTTAAAACCGTTATCGTAATATTTATAATCGCCAGGTGCGGTGTACAGTTCATCAAGATTAATTTGCCCACGCATCACCACAAAATAATGTGCCATCATGACACCAATTACCGGACCCAGCATTCCGCCGATGATATCGAGGAACAGATAAATACTGTCCTGATTTTCCATTAATTTCCACGGGCAGATCAGCAGGCTGATAATACTGGCAATCAGTACGCCGTTTTTATAGGTCAGTTTTGTCGGTGCAATGGCAGCAATCTGATAACCGGCCGGAATAATATTACCGGTGGCGTTAGTGGAAATAGTCGTCATCAGAATAACCAGTACCGCAAAGAACGAGGCAAACAGGCTGTCCCAACGCTGAACAATATCCAGCACGTTCCAGGTGTCAGCGCCGTAGTGAATACTGGCTCCGGCAATAATACATACCCCAGCGACCGCAAACAGAATATAGGCCACAACTAAACCCAGCGTTTGCCCCAGCGCTTGCTCACGAAACGAGTGGGCGTTTTGCGTAAAGTCGGATGCGCTCACCGCCGGTGCCGCCCAGACCGCAACTACCGCGTTAATCACCACCAGGAACAAGAATCCACTGTTTTCTGCTTTCTGAATACCGCTCGGAATGTAGTCAAAGATTGGACCGATCCCGACCAGTGAAATCGCCCAAATCGCCATGCCGCCGAAAACGATATAGATGCACGGGTTAAGAATGGCAGTGAATTTATTTAAAACTTTGCCACCGCCAAAACCAATACCAACGTTAACCAGCCAGAAGAGTAAGAAAGTAATTAAGCCCGGTAGCGAAAGGCCTAACAAGGTAAAATCACCACCGAGAGTTAAAAATCCCGGCCAGATTTTGCCAATCAGGATCAAGCAGGCCAGTGATCCGGCGTAACATTGCAGGCCAAACCACATAATGGCAGCAATACCACCTCTTAATAATCCGGGAAACAGTGCGCCACGTACGCCGTAAGAAGCACGCAGGATCATGGCAAACGGTACGCCGTATTTACTGCCCGCAGCACCGTTTAATACCATTACCGCGGCAATGAAAAAGGCGCTGAGGATAATTGCCAGCATAATACTAAAGGTAGACAAGCCGAGAATAAAAAAGCCGCCGACCATCACATAATTGGGAACGTTATGAACCGAACCCATCCATAAGGTAAAATAGTTAAATGTTTTCCAGGTCCGCTGGCTTTGCGTTTTCGGCAATAAATCTTCGCTATAGCCGCGTTGCTGGAATAGCTTTCTCTGATGTTCCATAAATCCCTCTTAATTTCACGTATCGAATAACGTTGTTTTAATC
>NZ_CAOLGM010000062.1:0-24602 GCF_948475835.1 uncultured Escherichia sp.
CAACGTTGACTACCTGGGTGGTCAAATTGGTACTTTCGCCATCAACTTCTCCCGCCCGGCGGGTCAGGTAATTGCACAGTACTATGAATTCCTGCGCCTCGGTCGTGAAGGCTACACCAAAGTACAGAACGCCTCTTACCAGGTTGCCGCTTATCTGGCGGATGAAATCGCCAAACTGGGGCCGTATGAGTTCATCTGTACGGGTCGCCCGGACGAAGGCATCCCGGCGGTTTGCTTCAAACTGAAAGATGGTGAAGATCCGGGATACACCCTGTACGACCTCTCTGAACGTCTGCGTCTGCGCGGCTGGCAGGTTCCGGCCTTCACTCTCGGCGGTGAAGCCACCGACATCGTGGTGATGCGCATTATGTGTCGTCGCGGCTTCGAAATGGACTTTGCTGAACTGTTGCTGGAAGACTACAAAGCCTCCCTGAAATATCTCAGCGATCACCCGAAACTGCAGGGTATTGCCCAGCAGAACAGCTTTAAACATACCTGATAACGTTTAACGGTAACGGTGTCCCGAAACGAACCCGTTTCGGGACAATTTCCAAAGTCTGTTCACTGGCATTAGCAACGGAAAATATTGTTCTGAATACGCTTCAGAACAAAACAGGTGCGGTTCCGACAGGAATACCGTTTTAGGGGGATAATATGGCTACATCAGTACAGACAGGTAAAGCTAAGCAGCTCACATTACTCGGATTCTTTGCCATAACGGCATCGATGGTAATGGCTGTTTATGAATACCCTACCTTCGCAACATCGGGCTTTTCATTAGTCTTCTTCCTGCTATTAGGCGGGATTTTATGGTTTATTCCCGTGGGACTTTGTGCTGCGGAAATGGCCACCGTCGACGGCTGGGAAGAAGGTGGTGTCTTCGCCTGGGTATCAAATACTCTGGGGCCGAGATGGGGATTTGCAGCGATCTCATTTGGCTATCTGCAAATCGCCATTGGTTTTATTCCGATGCTCTATTTCGTGTTAGGGGCACTCTCCTACATCCTGAAATGGCCAGCGCTGAATGAAGACCCCATTACCAAAACTATTGCAGCACTCATCATTCTTTGGGCGCTGGCATTAACGCAGTTTGGTGGCACGAAATACACGGCGCGAATTGCTAAAGTTGGCTTCTTCGCCGGTATCCTGTTACCTGCATTTATTTTGATCGCATTAGCGGCTATTTATCTGCACTCCGGTGCCCCCGTTGCTATCGAAATGGATTCGAAGACCTTCTTCCCTGACTTCTCTAAAGTGGGCACACTGGTTGTATTTGTTGCCTTCATTTTGAGTTATATGGGCGTAGAAGCTTCCGCAACTCACGTCAATGAAATGAGCAACCCCGGGCGCGACTATCCACTGGCTATGTTACTGCTGATGGTGGCGGCAATCTGCTTAAGCTCTGTTGGCGGTTTATCTATTGCGATGGTCATTCCGGGTAATGAAATCAACCTCTCCGCAGGTGTAATGCAAACCTTTACCGTTCTGATGTCCCATGTGGCACCGGAAATTGAGTGGACGGTTCGCGTGATCTCCGCACTGCTGTTGCTGGGTGTTCTGGCGGAAATCGCCTCCTGGATTGTTGGTCCTTCTCGCGGGATGTATGTCACAGCGCAGAAAAACCTGCTGCCAGCGGCATTCGCTAAAATGAACAAAAATGGCGTACCGGTAACGCTGGTCATTTCGCAGCTGGTGATTACTTCTATCGCGTTGATCATCCTCACCAATACCGGTGGCGGTAACAACATGTCCTTCCTGATCGCACTGGCGCTGACGGTGGTGATTTATCTGTGTGCTTATTTCATGCTGTTTATTGGCTACATTGTGTTGGTTCTTAAACATCCTGACTTAAAACGCACATTTAATATCCCTGGTGGTAAAGGGGTGAAATTGGTCGTGGCAATTGTCGGTCTGCTGACTTCAATTATGGCGTTTATTGTTTCCTTCCTGCCGCCGGATAACATCCAGGGTGATTCTACCGATATGTATGTTGAATTACTGGTTGTTAGTTTCCTGGTGGTACTTGCCCTGCCCTTTATTCTCTATGCTGTTCATGATCGTAAAGGCAAAGCGAATACCGGCGTCACTCTGGAGCCAATCAACAGTCAGAACGCACCAAAAGGTCACTTCTTCCTGCACCCGCGTGCACGTTCACCACACTATATTGTGATGAATGACAAGAAACACTAACCATGTCTGAATGGTTATAAGACAAGGGAGCGATAAGTCATCGCTCCCTTTTTCGTGCTTGCTGTCGTATTGACTTAACCGGGATAAGTACGAGAATGAGCGCACATCTGTTTACCGGAAACCAGCACATATGGATATCTGCTCCCGAAACAAGAAATTAACGATTAGAAGACCAGCGATACTAGTTGCACTGGCACTTTTACTGTGTAGTTGTAAAAGCACGCCTCCAGAGTCCATGGTGACACCACCAGCAGGTTCAAAGCCACCAGCCACGACGCAACAATCGTCACAACCGATGCGTGGCATCTGGCTGGCCACGGTTTCTCGGCTCGACTGGCCACCGGTTTCCTCGGTTAACATTAGTAACCCCACCAGCCGGGCCCGTGTACAACAACAGGCGATGATCGACAAACTGGATCATCTGCAACGTCTCGGCATAAACACGGTCTTTTTCCAGGTCAAGCCGGACGGTACCGCCCTGTGGCCATCGAAAATTTTGCCGTGGTCCGATCTTATGACCGGTAAGATTGGTGAAAATCCGGGTTACGATCCGCTGCAATTTATGCTCGACGAAGCCCACAAGCGTGGGATGAAAGTACACGCCTGGTTTAACCCCTATCGCGTATCGGTTAATACGAAGCCCGGTACTATCAGGGAACTGAATAGCACTCTGTCTCAACAACCGGCGAGCGTCTATGTGCAACACCGTGACTGGATCAGAACGTCTGGCGATCGCTTTGTCCTCGACCCGGGCATCCCTGAGGTTCAGGACTGGATCACATCAATAGTCGCTGAAGTGGTTTCCCGCTATCCGGTAGATGGCGTGCAGTTTGACGACTATTTCTATACTGAATCACCGGGTTCACGGCTAAATGATAACGAAACGTACCGTAAATACGGAGGCGCATTTGCGTCAAAAGCAGACTGGCGGCGCAACAATACTCAGCAGTTAATTGCAAAGGTATCACACACCATTAAAAGCATTAAGCCGGGAGTCGAATTTGGCGTTAGCCCGGCAGGCGTGTGGCGTAACCGATCACACGATCCGCTCGGTTCCGATACCCGAGGCGCGGCAGCCTATGACGAATCCTACGCTGACACCCGTCGATGGGTGGAACAAGGATTGCTGGATTACATTGCTCCCCAAATTTACTGGCCGTTCTCACGGAGTGCCGCGCGTTATGACGTGTTGGCAAAATGGTGGGCGGATGTCGTTAAACCGACCAGGACCCGCCTGTATATCGGTATCGCCTTCTATAAAGTGGGTGAACCTTCAAAGATAGAGCCAGACTGGATGATTAACGGCGGCGTACCGGAACTGAAAAAGCAGCTCGATCTTAACGATGCGGTACCAGAAATTAGCGGCACCATCTTGTTCCGTGAGGACTATCTGAATAAACCGCAGACTCAACAAGCGGTCAGCTATCTGCAAAGTCGTTGGGGCAGTTAAACTCCCATGCTTACTTTGTAACAAGCCGGTGCTTTACCCACCGGCGTGTTACACCTTGTGAAATATCCCACTAGTAATCATGCTTACATAAGTCAAATTAACCACGCAATTAACCACACTTAGTTAAACAGCTATAAATCCCTAATAAAAATGTATGAATATGAAAAACCATACGATATTCGCTGTCACCGAAAAATAATTACGATGGGCTATACTCTTCTGAAGAACAGTAGCGTAGATTAAAACTGTCCTAAGTCGCTTATTTCTTTTCAGTATATCTTCATATTTCAGGAGAATATGGTGCAGTTAGTCGATCTCGCACGTTGCGTTTTGATTCCGTCTGATTTCCCAGCCTTATAAGGGTGTGAATTATGGAGATGTATTTTAAAAGAATGAAAGATGAGTGGACCGGACTTGTCGAACAGGCAGATCCTCTCATTCGTGCTAAAGCCGCAGAAATTGCCCTTGCGCATGCTCATTATCTGAGTATCGAGTTTTATCGAATTGTCCGCATCGACCCGCATGCCGAAGAATTCTTGAGTAATGAACAAGTTGAGCGGCAGTTGAAAAGTGCGATGGAACGCTGGATTATTAACGTGCTTTCTGCCCAGGTTGACGATGTCGAAAGGCTAATACAAATCCAGCATACCGTCGCGGAAGTGCATGCCCGCATAGGAATTCCGGTAGAAATTGTCGAGATGGGGTTTCGGGTGCTGAAAAAAATCCTCTATCCGGTAATCTTCTCTTCGGATTATTCCGCCGCAGAAAAACTTCAGGTCTACCATTTCTCGATTAACAGTATTGATATCGCTATGGAAGTGATGACCCGCGCGTTTACCTTTAGTGACAGTAGTGCCTCAAAGGAAGATGAAAACTATCGTATCTTCTCGTTACTGGAAAACGCCGAAGAAGAAAAAGAACGGCAAATAGCCTCAATACTTTCATGGGAAATAGATATTATCTATAAAGTCCTGCTGGATTCTGATTTAGGCAGCAGTTTGCCTTTAAGCCAGGCTGATTTTGGCCTGTGGTTTAACCATAAAGGTCGACATTATTTTAGCGGCATTGCCGAAGTGGGCCATATCTCCCGTCTGATTCAGGATTTCGACGGTATTTTCAATCAAACCATGCGTAACACCAGGAATTTGAATAACAGAAGTTTGCGGGTGAAATTTCTATTACAGATAAGAAATACCGTATCGCAAATTATTACCTTGCTGCGTGAATTGTTTGAAGAAGTATCGCGCCACGAAGTCGGTATGGATGTACTGACGAAATTACTTAACCGCCGTTTCCTGCCGACTATCTTCAAACGCGAAATTGCCCATGCCAACCGGACCGGTACACCGCTGTCAGTGCTGATTATTGACGTTGATAAATTCAAAGAGATCAACGATACGTGGGGCCATAACACTGGCGATGAAATTCTGCGTAAAGTCTCTCAGGCCTTTTATGACAACGTCCGCAGTAGTGATTATGTTTTCCGCTACGGGGGCGATGAATTTATCATTGTTTTGACTGAAGCTTCTGAAAACGAAACGTTACGTACCGCAGAACGTATTCGCAGTCGGGTGGAGAAAACCAAACTGAAAGCCGCAAACGGCGAGGATATTGCCCTCTCACTTTCCATCGGTGCCGCCATGTTTAATGGTCATCCTGACTATGAGCGCCTCATTCAAATAGCCGATGAAGCTCTGTATATCGCCAAAAGACGAGGTAGAAACCGTGTTGAACTCTGGAAAGCCAGTCTTTAGATGCGCCAAGATGCAGAGGTAATCATGAAGCTAACCGATGCGGATAATGCCGCCGATGGCATTTTTTTCCCCGCCCTTGAGCAAAATATGATGGGTGCGGTGTTAATTAACGAAAATGATGAAGTGATGTTTTTCAACCCCGCCGCAGAGAAGCTCTGGGGGTACAAACGTGAAGAAGTCATTGGCAATAACATTGATATGCTGATTCCGCGGGATTTGCGTCCTGCGCATCCTGAATACATTCGTCACAACCGTGAAGGCGGTAAAGCGCGCGGCGAGGGGATGAGTCGGGAGCTGCTGCTGGAGAAAAAAGACGGCAGTAAAATCTGGACCCGTTTTGCGCTATCGAAAGTGAGCGCCGAGGGGAAAGTTTATTACCTGGCGCTGGTACGGGATGCCAGCGTAGAAATGGCGCAAAAAGAACAGACCCGACAATTGATTATTGCCGTTGACCATCTCGACCGACCGGTGATTGTCCTCGATCCGGAACGCCATATTGTGCAGTGCAATCGCGCATTTACAGAAATGTTTGGTTACTGCATTAGCGAAGCCAGCGGTATGCAGCCCGATACACTCCTGAACATTCCTGAATTCCCTGCCGATAACCGCATTCGTTTACAACAGTTGCTATGGAAAACCGCCCGCGATCAGGACGAATTTCTGCTGTTGACGCGCACCGGTGAAAAAATCTGGATTAAAGCCTCTATCAGCCCGGTTTATGACGTGCTCGCGCATCTGCAGAACCTGGTAATGACCTTCTCGGATATCACCGAAGAACGGCAAATCCGCCAGCTTGAAGGCAATATTCTCGCCGCCATGTGCAGCAGCCCGCCATTTCATGAAATGGGGGAAATCATTTGTCGTAACATCGAATCTGTTCTCAACGAATCGCATGTTTCGCTGTTCGCACTGCGCAACGGGATGCCGATACACTGGGCGTCATCTTCGCACGGTGCAGAAGTTCAAAATGCGCAAAGCTGGTCAGCGACCATTCGTCAGCGTGATGGCGCGCCTGCGGGGATCCTGCAAATTAAAACCTCGTCAGGAGCAGAAACCAGCGCCTTTATCGAACGCGTGGCAGATATCAGTCAGCATATGGCCGCGCTGGCGCTGGAACAGGAAAAAAGCCGCCAGCATATTGAACAACTCATCCAATTTGATCCGATGACCGGTCTGCCAAATCGCAATAACCTGCACAATTACCTCGATGACCTGGTCGACAAAGCCGTCTCTCCCGTGGTGTATCTCATCGGTGTTGACCATATTCAGGATGTGATTGATAGCCTTGGCTATGCGTGGGCCGATCAGGCATTGCTGGAAGTGGTCAATCGCTTTCGTGAAAAACTCAAACCGGATCAGTATCTCTGTCGTATCGAAGGTACGCAGTTTGTCCTCGTGAGCCTGGAAAACGACGTCAGTAACATTACCCAGATCGCCGATGAGCTACGGAATGTGGTCAGCAAGCCGATAATGATTGACGATAAACCCTTCCCGCTTACCTTGAGTATTGGCATCAGCTACGACGTGGGTAAAAACCGCGATTACCTGCTCTCCACTGCTCACAATGCAATGGATTATATTCGCAAGAATGGCGGTAACGGCTGGCAGTTCTTCAGCCCGGCGATGAACGAAATGGTAAAAGAGCGTTTGGTTTTAGGCGCAGCGCTGAAAGAAGCGATTAGCAATAACCAACTGAAACTTGTTTACCAGCCGCAAATCTTCGCAGAAACGGGTGAACTGTACGGCATCGAAGCCCTTGCGCGCTGGCACGATCCCCAGCATGGTCATGTGCCCCCTTCACGGTTTATTCCTCTCGCAGAAGAGATTGGTGAAATCGAAAATATTGGGCGCTGGGTCATCGCGGAAGCTTGCCGTCAGTTAGCAGAATGGCGTAGCCAGAATATTCATATCCCGGCGCTTTCCGTTAACTTGTCGGCACTGCACTTTCGCAGTAATCAACTGCCTAATCAGGTGTCTGATGCAATGCACGCCTGGGGTATTGACGGCCACCAGCTGACGGTAGAAATCACGGAAAGCATGATGATGGAACACGATACCGAAATCTTTAAGCGCATTCAGATCCTGCGTGATATGGGCGTGGGCTTATCGGTAGATGATTTTGGTACGGGCTTTTCCGGATTATCCCGCTTAGTCAGTCTTCCGGTAACGGAAATCAAAATTGACAAAAGTTTTGTCGATCGTTGTCTGACCGAAAAACGCATCCTTGCCTTACTTGAAGCCATTACCAGCATTGGGCAAAGCCTCAATTTAACCGTCGTGGCGGAAGGCGTCGAAACCAAAGAGCAATTTGAGATGCTACGCAAGATCCACTGTCGCGTTATTCAGGGATATTTCTTTTCCCGCCCCCTACCCGCCGAAGAAATTCCAGGCTGGATGAGCAGCGTGTTACCGCTGAAAATCTGACAAATTCCTCTCGCCCGCACTCGCGGGTTTTCATTTAACGTGACACTGTCACTTAAATACTGTGATTTCAGCTACGATTCCGGGAGATTCCTTCCTTAACTTCCCCTCTTGCACCAAAACTGCACTACGCTGCACAAATGTTGATCAAAAGTTAAAAAATATAACTTTAAGCCAGCATTCTGGCGCTTATCCCGGCATGGCATGAGATCTGCATAAGCGGAAAGCGCAGCAATTTTTGTCTTATACAGGAACCGTTTATGTCGGATACCACCGAACTGGTTGATTTAGCCGTAATCTTCCCTGATCTGGAGATCGAATTGAAATACGCCTGCGCTGATAACATCACAGGTAAAGCTATTTATCAGCAAGCGCGTTGTCTGCTACACAAGGATGCGATTACCGCGCTGGCGAAAAGTATCAGTATCGCCCAGCTGTCAGGCTTACAACTGGTGATTTACGATGCGTATCGCCCACAACAAGCACAGGCGATGTTGTGGCAAGCCTGCCCAGACCCGCAATATGTTGTTGATGTGACGGTCGGTTCTAATCACAGCCGTGGCACGGCGATCGACCTGACGCTTCGTGATGAGCACGGGAACATCCTCGATATGGGCGCAGGGTTCGATGAAATGCACGAGCGCTCCCATGCCTATCACCCTTCCGTCCCGCCCGCCGCTCAGCGCAATCGGCTGTTGCTGAATGCGATAATGACTGGTGGCGGTTTTGTCGGTATCTCCAGCGAATGGTGGCACTTCGAATTACCCCAGGCAGCGAGTTACCCTCTGCTCGCTGATCAATTCTCTTGTTTTATATCCCCTGGCACACAGCACGTCAGTTAATCAGGAAACTGTCATGAAGAGATCGATATCGTTTCGTCCCACATTGCTCGCGCTCGTCCTTGCCACAAATTTCCCGGTTTCGCACGCCGCCGTACCGAAAGATATGCTGGTGATTGGTAAGGCCGCCGATCCACAAACCCTCGACCCGGCGGTAACAATAGATAATAACGACTGGACGGTGACCTACCCGTCTTATCAGCGGCTGGTTCAGTACAAAACGGACGGTGATAAAGGCTCAACCGACGTTGAAGGCGATCTGGCAAGTAGCTGGAAAGCGTCTGACGATCAAAAAGAGTGGACGTTCACCCTGAAAGATAATGCTAAATTTGCCGATGGCACACCTGTCACTGCCGAAGCAGTAAAACTTTCTTTTGAGCGGCTACTAAAAATCGGCCAGGGGCCAGCAGAAGCATTTCCCAAAGATTTAAAGATTGATGCTCCCGACGAACATACGGTGAAGTTTACCCTTAGCCAACCATTCGCACCGTTCCTCTACACGCTGGCGAATGACGGTGCATCCATTATCAATCCGGCGGTCTTAAAGGAACATGCAGCGGATGATGCTCGCGGCTTCCTCGCGCAAAATACCGCCGGTTCCGGACCATTTATGCTGAAAAGCTGGCAAAAAGGTCAGCAATTAGTTCTGGTGCCAAATCCGCATTACCCCGGCAATAAACCGAACTTTAAGCGAGTATCGGTAAAAATTATCGGTGAAAGTGCCTCCCGTCGCCTGCAGCTCTCCCGTGGCGACATTGACATTGCCGATGCGCTGCCGGTGGATCAACTCAACGCCCTGAAGCAGGAAAATAAAGTCAATGTGGCAGAGTATCCGTCACTGCGCGTTACCTATCTGTATCTGAATAACAGCAAAGCGCCTCTTAATCAGGCGGATCTACGTCGGGCCATTTCCTGGTCTACCGATTATCAGGGCATGGTTAACGGCATTCTGAGTGGTAACGGAAAACAGATGCGCGGCCCGATTCCGGAAGGCATGTGGGGCTACGATGCGACGGCAATGCAATACAACCATGACGAAACGAAAGCCAAAGCCGAATGGGATAAAGTGACGAGCAAACCCACCAGCCTGACGTTTCTCTACTCCGATAACGATCCGAACTGGGAGCCTATTGCTTTGGCGACACAATCCAGTCTCAACAAGCTGGGCATCAATGTGAAGCTGGAAAAGCTGGCGAACGCCACCATGCGCGACAGAGTGGGTAAAGGTGATTACGACATTGCGATTGGCAACTGGAGTCCGGATTTTGCCGACCCGTATATGTTTATGAATTACTGGTTTGAGTCAGACAAAAAAGGTCTGCCAGGCAACCGCTCGTTCTATGAAAACAGTGAGGTCGATAAGTTACTGCGCAATGCGCTTGCGACCACCGACCAGACGCAGCGTACCCGGGACTACCAGCAGGCACAGAAAATCGTCATTGATGACGCTGCTTATGTGTACCTGTTCCAGAAAAACTACCAACTGGCGATGAACAAAGAGGTGAAAGGCTTTGTGTTCAATCCCATGCTGGAACAGGTCTTCAATATCAATACCATGAGTAAATAACGTGACCTTCTGGAGTATTTTACGCCAACGCTGCTGGGGGCTGGTGCTCGTGGTGGCGGGCGTCTGCGTGATTACGTTTATTATCTCGCATCTGATCCCCGGCGATCCGGCGCGGTTGCTGGCTGGCGACCGCGCCAGCAATGCCATCGTGGAAAATATTCGCCAGCAATTGGGGCTCGACCAGCCGCTATACGTACAATTTTACCGCTACGTCAGCGACCTGTTTCATGGTGACCTGGGGACATCCATTCGTACCGGGCGTCCGGTGCTGGAAGAGCTGCGTATATTCTTCCCGGCGACGCTGGAACTGGCCTTTTGCGCCCTGCTGCTGGCGCTACTGATTGGCATCCCACTGGGCATACTCTCTGCCGTCTGGCGTAATCGCTGGCTGGATCATCTTGTCCGTCTGATGGCCATAACCGGAATATCCACACCTGCATTCTGGCTTGGGCTGGGCGTCATTGTGCTGTTTTATGGTCATCTGCAAATACTTCCCGGCGGCGGAAGGCTTGATGACTGGCTGGATCCACCAACGCACGTTACCGGCTTTTATCTGCTCGATGCGTTGCTTGAAGGCAACGGTGAAGTCTTCTTCAATGCGTTGCAACATCTCATCTTACCGGCATTAACGCTGGCGTTTGTTCACCTGGGGATTGTCGCCCGCCAGATCCGCTCAGCGATGCTGGAACAATTGAGTGAAGACTACATTCGTACCGCCCGGGCCAGCGGCTTGCCCGGCTGGTATATCGTTTTATGTTATGCGCTACCCAATGCGTTGATCCCATCGATTACCGTATTAGGTCTGGCGCTGGGCGATTTGTTGTATGGCGCAGTGCTCACCGAAACCGTTTTTGCCTGGCCCGGAATGGGGGCATGGGTAGTGACATCAATACAGGCGCTCGACTTCCCTGCGGTGATGGGATTTGCCGTCGTGGTTTCATTTGCTTATGTGCTGGTCAACCTGGTGGTGGATTTGCTCTATTTGTGGATTGATCCGCGTATCGGACGTGGAGGTGGTGAATGATGCTAAGCGAGGAAACGTCCGCCGTACGCCCACAAAAACAAACGCGATTTAACGGTGCAAAACTGGTATGGATGCTGAAAGGCAGTCCGCTCACCGTGACCGGCGCAGTCATCATTGTATTAATGCTACTGATGATGATTTTTTCACCGTGGCTGGCGACGCATGATCCCAACGCCATTGATTTAACCGCCCGCCTTTTGCCGCCTTCTGCGGCGCACTGGTTTGGCACCGATGAAGTGGGACGCGATCTGTTCAGCCGCGTACTGGTCGGCAGTCAGCAATCAATTCTCGCCGGATTAGTCGTGGTTGCCATTGCGGGTATGATTGGTTCGCTACTCGGATGTCTATCCGGTGTGCTTGGCGGACGCGCAGACGCCATCATCATGCGCATCATGGACATTATGCTGTCGATTCCTTCGTTGGTACTGACAATGGCACTGGCTGCCGCTCTCGGGCCGAGTTTATTTAACGCCATGCTGGCGATTGCTATTGTGCGAATTCCCTTTTATGTGCGCCTGGCGCGGGGGCAAGCATTAGTTGTACGCCAGTATACTTATGTTCAGGCGGCGAAAACCTTTGGCGCGTCTCGTTGGCATCTGATCAACTGGCATATTTTACGTAACTCCCTGCCGCCGCTGATCGTGCAGGCATCGCTGGATATCGGTAGCGCGATTTTAATGGCCGCCACGTTGGGATTTATTGGCCTGGGTGCACAACAACCGAGTGCTGAATGGGGCGCGATGGTAGCGAATGGTCGCAACTATGTACTCGATCAGTGGTGGTATTGCGCATTTCCGGGGGCAGCGATTTTGCTTACCGCCGTCGGGTTTAATCTCTTTGGTGATGGTATTCGCGATCTGCTTGACCCGAAAGCAGGAGGAAAGCAGTCATGACCCAACCCGTTCTGGACATTCAACAACTGCATTTGAGTTTCCCCGGTTTTAACGGCGACGTTCACGCGCTCAACAATGTGTCCTTGCAGATTAACCGCAGTGAAATTGTCGGTCTGGTGGGAGAATCCGGCTCAGGTAAATCAGTCACCGCAATGCTGATTATGCGTCTGCTACCGACGGGCAGTTATTGCGTACATCGGGGGCAGATTTCACTGCTGGGAGAAGATGTTCTTAACGCTCGGGAAAAACAGCTTCGTCAATGGCGCGGCGCACGAGTGGCGATGATCTTTCAGGAACCGATGACCGCCCTCAATCCGACACGTCGAATAGGTCTTCAGATGATGGACGTAATCCGCCATCATCAACCAATAAGTCGTCGGGAAGCCAGAGCTAAAGCGATTGCCCTGCTGGAAGAGATGCAAATCCCGGATGCCGTGGAAGTTATGTCGCGCTATCCGTTTGAGCTTTCAGGTGGTATGCGCCAGCGGGTAATGATTGCACTGGCATTCTCCTGCGAGCCGCAATTGATTATTGCCGACGAACCGACTACGGCGCTGGACGTCACGGTACAGTTGCAGGTACTGCGTCTGCTTAAACATAAAGCCCGCGCCAGTGGAACTGCGGTACTGTTCATCAGCCATGATATGGCCGTGGTGTCGCAACTGTGCGATAGCGTTTACGTGATGTATGCCGGAAGCGTGATTGAGAGCGGCGTGACGGCAGACGTTATCCATCATCCCCGGCATCCGTATACCATTGGTTTGCTGCAATGCGCACCAGAACATGGAGTACCACGCCAGCTATTACCCGCCATTCCAGGGACGGTACCAAACCTCACCCATTTGCCTGACGGCTGCGCTTTTCGCGATCGTTGCTATGCGGCAGGTGCACAGTGTGAAAACGTCCCGGCGCTGACAGCGTGTGGTGACAACAACCAGCGCTGCGCCTGTTGGTATCCGCAGCAGGAGGTCATAAGTGTCTGACACGTTATTAACGTTACGCGACGTCCATATCAATTTCCCGGCCCGTAAAAACTGGCTTGGTAAAACTACGGAACATGTTCATGCCATTAATGGTATTGATTTACAGATCCGCCGTGGTGAAACCTTAGGGATCGTCGGCGAGTCAGGCTGCGGCAAAAGCACCCTCGCACAGCTTTTAATGGGTATGCTGCAACCGAGCCACGGGCAGTACATCCGTTCTGGCTCACAACGCATTATGCAGATGGTGTTTCAGGACCCGCTCTCTTCGCTTAATCCGCGCTTACCGGTGTGGCGCATCATCACAGAACCGCTCTGGATAGCTAAGCGTAGTAGTGAACAACAGCGGCGAGCGTTGGCAGAGGAGTTGGCTGTGCAGGTGGGTATTCGTCCGGAGTATCTCGACCGCCTGCCTCATGCGTTCTCCGGCGGGCAGCGGCAACGTATCGCCATTGCCAGAGCACTCTCTTCGCAGCCTGACGTGATTGTGCTTGATGAGCCAACCTCTGCGCTGGATATCTCCGTTCAGGCGCAGATCCTCAATTTACTGGTAACGCTACAGGAAAATCACGGGCTGACCTATGTGCTGATTTCACACAATGTCTCGGTGATACGTCATATGAGCGATCGGGTGGCGGTGATGTATCTCGGGCAGATTGTAGAACTGGGCGACGCGCAGCAGGTGCTGACGGCACCTGCACATCCATACACCCGATTATTGCTGGATTCCCTCCCCGCCATTGATAAACCGCTGGAGGAAGAATGGGCATTACGTAAAACGGATCTGCCGGGAAACCGCACGTTGCCGCAAGGCTGTTTTTTCTACGAACGTTGCCCGCTGGCAACCCACGGATGTGAAGTCCGGCAATCATTAGCAATAAGGGAGGACGGACGTGAGCTCCGGTGCTGGCGGGCGCTGTAGAGATGCTAACAACGCATCAGGCATTCACGCGCCTGACGCGTCATCCGGCAATGCTTTACGATTTCAACTGGTAATCCAGCGTAATTTCCGCTTTCAGTACCTGAGAGACCGGGCATCCTGCTTTTGCTTTCTGGATGATGCCGTCAAAGGTAGAGGCATCAATACCCGGCACCGCAACTTCACTCTTCAGTGCGATTTTCGTAATCGCAAAACCGGCATCCACTTTATCCAGCGACACATCGGCGGTGGTATCAATCGATGTTGGCGTAAATCCCGCTTCCCCCAGCATTAATGAAAGCGCCATTGAGAAACATGCGGCATGCGCTGCGCCAATCAGTTCTTCAGGGTTGGTTCCTTTTTCGCCTTCAAAACGCGTGTTAAATCCATACGGCTGTTGGTTCAGCACGCCGCTCTCGGTGGATACTGTTCCCTTCCCGCGTTTGATATCGCCTTCCCAGTGTGCCTGACCTTTCTTATGGATTGTCATTGTTGCTCTCCTGTGGGCTTAAAAAGGAAATTATAGACTACGTGAGAAACCGCACGAGGATAAGCAGGATATTCCGAATAAAATACGGCGAAAATATTACTTCTGCACTTAAATTAAATTCCCACAATAGATAACCTGAAATATATATCTCAAGAGAGATTGCATCAATATTAATCAACTCATCACAATAATAATACCTATCAATATCATGGGGTTAAAATATAAAAATCATCAACCAGGACTAATCTTAACAACGAAGCGGCAAATATTTGCCATGCTGAATGTGCTTTATAAATCTGCGATCCGTAGCAGACACCATAAATACACAGACACGGAGAATCACTATGTTTACTTATTATCAGGCAGAAAATTCAACAGCAGAACCCGCTCTGGTTAATGCCATTGAGCAAGGCCTTCGGGCAGAGCACGGTGTTGTCACTGAAGATGACATTCTCATGGAGCTGACCAAATGGGTGGAAGCTTCTGATAACGACATCCTCAGTGATATCTACCAGCAAACGATCAATTATGTGGTCAGTGGCCAGCACCCTACGCTTTAAGGTGCTATGCTTGTTCGGCAACCTAATTTAGGGGTTTAGCACGTGTTTCTTCGCTACGGCGATGTTGTCCTTAAAACTAGCAACAGGATTGAGGAGTTAAAATGAAATCGAACCGTCAGGCACGTCATATTCTTGGACTGGACCATAAAATTTCTAACCAGCGCAAAATAGTTACCGAAGGTGACAAATCCAGCGTGGTAAATAATCCAACCGGCAGAAAACGCCCCGCTGAAAAGTAATTCATAACCATCAGTCCTCAATGACGATTAAACACCATTGCCTGCGCAATGGTGTTTTTGTTTTTATCTGCTCTATACTTGGGGCCGACGCCCTGGCGGTAAAGCAAAGACGATAAAAGCGTGCCAGGGATGGATATTCAAAAAAGAGTGAGTGACATGGAACCAAAAACAAAAAAACAGCGTTCGCTTTATATCCCTTACGCTGGCCCTGTACTGCTGGAATTTCCGTTGTTGAATAAAGGCAGTGCCTTCAGCATGGAAGAACGCCGTAACTTCAACCTGCTGGGGTTACTGCCGGAAGTGGTCGAAACCATCGAAGAACAAGCGGAACGAGCATGGATCCAGTATCAGGGATTCAAAACCGAAATCGACAAACACATCTACCTGCGTAACATCCAGGACACTAACGAAACCCTCTTCTACCGTCTGGTAAACAATCATCTTGATGAGATGATGCCTGTTATTTATACCCCAACCGTCGGCGCAGCCTGTGAGCGTTTTTCTGAGATCTACCGCCGTTCACGCGGCGTGTTTATCTCTTACCAGAACCGGCACAATATGGACGATATTCTGCAAAACGTGCCGAACCATAATATTAAAGTGATTGTGGTGACTGACGGTGAACGTATTCTAGGGCTTGGTGACCAGGGCATCGGCGGGATGGGCATTCCGATCGGTAAACTGTCGCTCTATACCGCCTGTGGCGGCATCAGCCCGGCGTATACCCTTCCGGTGGTGCTGGATGTCGGAACGAACAACCAACAGCTGCTTAACGATCCGCTGTATATGGGCTGGCGTAATCCGCGTATCACTGACGACGAATACTATGAATTCGTTGATGAATTTATCCAGGCTGTGAAACAACGCTGGCCAGACGTGCTGTTGCAGTTTGAAGACTTTGCTCAAAAAAATGCGATGCCGTTACTTAACCGCTATCGCAATGAAATTTGTTCTTTTAACGATGACATTCAGGGCACTGCGGCGGTAACAGTCGGCACACTGATCGCAGCAAGCCGCGCGGCAGGTGGTCAGTTAAGCGAGAAAAAAATCGTCTTCCTTGGCGCAGGTTCAGCGGGATGCGGCATTGCCGAAATGATCATCTCCCAGACCCAGCGTGAAGGATTAAGCGAGGAAGCGGCGCGGCAGAAAGTCTTTATGGTCGATCGCTTTGGCTTGCTGACCGACAAGATGCCGAACCTGCTGCCTTTCCAGACCAAACTGGTGCAGAAGCGCGAAAACCTCAGTGACTGGGATACCGACAGCGATGTGTTGTCACTGCTGGATGTGGTGCGCAATGTAAAACCAGATATTCTGATTGGCGTCTCAGGACAGACCGGGCTGTTTACGGAAGAGATCATTCGTGAGATGCATAAACACTGTCCGCGTCCGATCGTGATGCCGCTGTCTAACCCGACGTCACGCGTGGAAGCCACACCGCAGGACATTATCGCCTGGACCGAAGGTAACGCGCTGGTCGCCACTGGCAGCCCGTTTAATCCAGTGGTATGGAAAGATAAAATCTACCCTATCGCCCAGTGTAACAACGCCTTTATTTTCCCGGGCATCGGCCTGGGGGTTATTGCTTCCGGCGCGTCACGTATCACCGATGAGATGCTGATGTCGGCAAGTGAAACGCTTGCTCAGTATTCGCCGCTGGTCCTGAACGGCGAAGGTCTGGTACTACCGGAACTGAAAGATATTCAGAAAGTCTCCCGCGCAATTGCGTTTGCGGTTGGCAAAATGGCGCAGCAGCAAGGCGTGGCGGTGAAAACGTCTGCCGAAGCTCTGCAACAGGCCATTGATGATAATTTCTGGCAAGCCGAATACCGCGACTACCGCCGTACCTCCATCTAAGCCTGCGCCCGGTAGTGAAGGCTACCGGGCTATTTCTCTCTCCCTTTTTCAGATCTCATCCATACTGGGTAGTGGCGAATAAATCTCATTTGCCTCACCTGCTATGCAGAACATCATCCGAAAAGGAGGAACTATGAAGGCTGCAGTTGTTACGAAGGATCATCACGTTGACGTTACGGATAAAACACTGCGCTCACTGAAACATGGCGAAGCCCTGCTGAAAATGGAGTGTTGTGGTGTATGTCATACCGATCTTCATGTTAAGAATGGCGATTTTGGTGACAAAACTGGCGTAATTCTGGGCCATGAAGGCATCGGTGTGGTGGCAGAAGTTGGCCCAGGTGTCACCTCATTAAAACCAGGCGATCGTGCCAGCGTGGCGTGGTTCTACGAAGGATGCGGTCATTGCGAATACTGTAACAGTGGTAACGAAACGCTCTGCCGTTCAGTTAAAAATGCCGGATACAGCGTTGATGGCGGGATGGCGGAAGAGTGCATCGTGGTCGCCGATTACGCGGTAAAAGTGCCAGATGGTCTGGACTCGGCGGCGGCCAGCAGCATTACCTGTGCGGGGGTCACCACCTACAAAGCCGTTAAACTGTCAAAAATTCGTCCAGGGCAGTGGATTGCTATCTACGGTCTTGGCGGTCTGGGTAACCTCGCTCTGCAATACGCGAAGAATGTCTTTAACGCGAAAGTGATCGCCATTGATGTCAATGATGAGCAGTTAAAACTGGCAACCGAAATGGGTGCAGATTTAGCGATTAACTCACGCACCGAAGACGCCGCCAAAATTGTGCAGGAGAAAACCGGTGGCGCTCACGCTGCGGTGGTAACAGCAGTTGCTAAAGCTGCGTTTAACTCGGCAGTTGATGCTGTCCGTGCAGGCGGTCGTGTTGTGGCTGTCGGTCTGCCGCCGGAGTCTATGAGCCTGGATATCCCACGCCTTGTGCTGGATGGCATTGAAGTGGTCGGTTCGCTGGTCGGCACGCGCCAGGATCTAACCGAAGCCTTCCAGTTTGCCGCCGAAGGCAAAGTGGTGCCGAAAGTCGCCCTGCGTCCGTTAGCGGACATCAACACCATCTTTACCGAGATGGAAGAAGGCAAAATCCGTGGCCGTATGGTGATTGATTTCCGCCGTTAAGAGGCCTTTGCTGCGAGTGCCAGTCCTGGTGTCGCAGCATCGCACTCTCTCCGACATTAAATGGCTAAATGGATTATTGTTCCTTCCTACGCAACAATAATGATAGTGTTCCTGATGAAGGAACACTACTGAGAGTAAAGACACTGATGAAAATGGCCAATCATCCCCGCCCGGGGGACATTATTCAGGAATCGCTGGACGAACTTAATGTCAGCCTGCGCGAGTTTGCCAGAGCAATGGAAATTGCTCCCTCAACGGCAAGCCGATTGCTGACCGGAAAAGCAGCTTTGACACCAGAAATGGCGATTAAACTTTCCGTGGTGATCGGCAGTTCGCCGCAAATGTGGCTGAATCTGCAAAACGCCTGGAGTCTGGCAGAGGCAGAAAAAACGGTGGATGTGTCGCGACTACGCCGTCTGGTTACGCAATAAAAAAATGGCGCTTCTTAAAGCGCCATTTTCAGCTTAAAGTTCAAAAGAGATTATATCCCTTCTTCACTCTCTTTTTTCGCTTCTGCCTTCTCGATTTCACGATACCAGCGCGGATGGTGTTTCTTCGCCCAGCGACGGCTCACCTTCCCTTCGATCATCCCTTTAATCGACCCTTTCACCCAGAATGCCATATACATATGGATCAGGATGGCGTGGATCAGGATGATACCCGCAGCCGCGTGGATCAGCAGGCTGTAGCGAACAACCTGCATCGGGAAGTACTGCGCAAAGTACGGACGCCAGATAATCACCCCGGTCACCAGCAGCACGAAAATCATGCTCATGATCGACCAGAACATCATCTTTTGCCCGGCGTTGTACTTACCGACATCCGCCACTTTATGCTCATTGCCTTTCAATACTTCGACAATGTTCAACAGCCACGGAATATCTTTCTTATCCGGGATGTTGTGATGCACAAAACGCACAAACATAAACATCAGTGCGACGAAAATCGCAATGCCGAAAAACGGGTGCAAAATGCGTCCCATCTGCGGCGTACCGAAGGTTTGCGTCAGCCATTGCAGCGTCGGGAAGAAGAACGAAATCCCGGACAGCGCCACCAGGAAGAAGCAAATCACCACGGTCCAGTGACAGGCGCGATCAATAAATTTGGTGCGCACAATCATTTTCGACTTACTCATGATGATCCTCCTCGTCATCGTCCACTTCCTTATTCGGGCCAATACCGATGTAGTGGAAAATCAACCCGGCAAAAGTGGCAATAAAGCCAGCCGCTGCCAGCGGTTTCAACGCGCCTTTCCACAGGCTTACCGAGGTGTCGATCTTCGGATCTTTCGGCAGACCGTGATACAGCTCCGGCTGATCGGCGTGATGCAGCACGTACATAACGTGCGTACCACCGACCCCTTCCGGGTTGTAGACGCCAGCATGTTCGTAACCACGCGCTTTCAGTTTCGCCACGCGCTGTTCCGCCAGCTCCAGCATCTCCTTCTTGGTGCCGAAGTGGATAGCCCCGGTCGGACAGGTTTTCACACAAGCCGGTTCCTGGCCGACGCTGACGCGATCGACGCAGAGCGTGCATTTATATACCCGGTTATCCTCTTTGTTGAGGCGCGGAATATTAAACGGACACCCGGCAATGCAGTAACCACAGCCGATGCAGTTTTCCGACTGGAAATCGACAATCCCGTTAGCGTACTGAATGATTGCACCAGCAGACGGGCACGCCTTCAGGCAGCCGGGATCTTCACAGTGCATACAGCCGTCTTTACGGATCAGCCACTCCAGCTTGCCGTTCTGTTCGGTTTCGCTAAAGCGCATCACCGTCCAGGACTTGGCGCTCAGATCGGCGGGGTTATCGTAAACCCCGACGCAGTGCCCCACTTCATCACGGATGTCGTTCCACTCCGAACACGCCACCTGACAGGCTTTACAGCCGATACAGGTGGAAACGTCGATAAGTTTTGCGACTTCTGCTTTGTAATCACGCACCTGAGAAGGCGGCGTGATGGAGTTAGTTGCGGACCTTTTGATAATGTCCTGCGTTTCCATAGCCATCTGTTCGCCCCCTTACGCCTTCTCGATGTTGACTAAGAACGCTTTATATTCCGGCGTTTGCGAGTTTGCATCACCGACATTCGGCGTCAGAGTGTTAGCGATATAACCTTTACGCGCGACACCCTCAAAGCCCCAGTGGATTGGAATACCCACCGTTTCAACCTGCTGACCATTTACATTCAGTGGTTTCAGACGACGCGTTACCACAGCCACCGCGCGGATAAAGCCACGCTTGCTTGAGACAGTGACACGATCGCCATTATTAATGCCTTTCGCCGCCGCCAGCGTTTCGCTGATTTCCACAAACTGTTCCGGCTGAGCAATTGCGTTGAGCAATGCGTGCTTGGTCCAGGTGTGGAAGTGCTCGGTCAGACGATAGGTCGTACCCACATACGGGAACTGCTCTTTTTTACCCATCCGCAGTGCGTCTTGTTCATACAGACGAACAACCGGGTTAGACACCACGTTCGGATGCAGCGGGTTAGTGCCCAGCGGCGTTTCAATCGGCTCGTAGTGTTCCGGGAACGGACCTTCCGCCATTTTGTTGATGGCAAACAGGCGTCCCATCCCTTCCGGCTGCATGATAAACGGCCCGGTTGGCGTACCCGGTGCGGCATTGCCGAAGTCAGGAATATCGTTACCCGTCCACTTGCTGCCGTTCCACTGGATCAGCATCCGTTTCGGATCCCACGGTTTACCGTTGATATCCGCCGAAGCACGGTTGTACAGCACGCGACGGTTGAGCGGCCACGCCCAGGCCCATCCCAGCGTATTCCCCAGACCGGACGGGTCGGAGTTATCGCGGTTAGCCATCTGGTTGCCCTGCTCTGTCCAGCTACCGGTGTAGATCCAGCAAGACGATGCGGTGGTACCGTCATCACGCAGATGCGCAAAGCTACTCAGCAACTGACCTTTCTTCGCAATCAGCACGCCATTAGCGTCATAGAGATCTTCCAGCGCATAGCCGTTGTTCTCTTTAGCTACTTCGTCAGATTGCGGTTCGTGCGGCTGCTTGTAGTTCCAGCTCATCTTCATCAGCGGTTCTACGCCTTTACCACCTTCGGCCTGGTACAACTCGCGCAGATGATGGTAGATACCCGCCAGAATTTCGCCGTCGTTACGCGCTTCGCCCGGCGCGTCCTGACCTTTCCAGTGCCACTGCAACCAGCGACCGGAGTTAGCGATAGAACCATCCTCTTCAGCAAAGCAGGTCGAAGGCAGACGGAATACTTCAGTCTGAATAGACGCCGGATCGACATCGTTCGACTCGCCGTGGTTCTGCCAGAAGGTAGAGGTTTCAGTCACCAGCGGATCGATAACCACCATGTACTTCAGCTTGCTCAGGCAGCTCACCACTTTGTTTTTGTCCGGGAAGGACGCAACCGGGTTAAAGCCCTGGCAGAAATAACCGGTGACTTTGCCTTCATCCATCATGTTGAAATACTTGATGACGTCGTAGGTCTGGTCCCACTTCGGCAGCCAGTC
The DNA here is from genome assembly GCF_948475835.1 of uncultured Escherichia sp. NCBI lineage: Bacteria > Pseudomonadati > Pseudomonadota > Gammaproteobacteria > Enterobacterales > Enterobacteriaceae > Escherichia > uncultured Escherichia sp. Next base: position 21,822 of record NZ_CAOLGM010000062.1, read on the forward strand.
ATAGCCCCAGTTGTTCTCTTTCTGCGCGGCATCGCCATAGAAAGATTTCATCAGGCTAACGAAGAACTTCGGATAGTTGCTCCAGTAGTTCACCTGATCAGCTAGCGTCGCTTTCGGCGTGTTCGCTTCCAGATACGACTGCAAATCAACCTGTTTTTCTGACGGCAGCGTCAGATAACCTGGCAGGCTGGTAGAGAGCAGGCCTAAGTCAGTCAAGCCCTGAATGTTGGAGTGACCACGCAATGCGTTCACGCCGCCACCGGCCATACCCATGTTACCGAGCAGCAACTGGATCATCGCCATAGTACGGATGTTCTGCGCACCCACAGTGTGCTGCGTCCAGCCCAGCGCGTACAGGAAGGTGGTTGTGCGATCCGGTGCGCTGGTGGAGGCCAGCACTTCACACACTTTCAGGAAGTCGGCTTTTGGCGTACCACAGATGTTTTCAACAACGTCCGCCGTGTAGCGGGAAACGTGCGCTTTCAGCAGGTTCCACACACAGCACGGATGAGTCAGTGTTTCATCGCGTTTCGCATAGCCGTTTTCATCGAACTGATAGTTCCAGGACGATTTATCGTATTGCCGTTTTTCAGCGTCGTAGCCGCTGAACAGACCGTCTTCGAAAGCAAAATCATCACGCACCAGCAGGCTGGCGTTGGTGTAATGCTTAACGTATTCGGCGTTGATTTTGTCGTTTTCGATCAGGTAGCGCAAAACGCCAGACAGGAACGTAATGTCCGTACCGGAACGAATAGGTGCGTAAATATCCGCCACAGAAGCGGTACGCGTAAAACGAGGATCGACAACGATCAAGGTTGCATCGTTGTTGTTTTTCGCTTCCATCGCCCAGCGGAAACCGACGGGATGCGCTTCAGCAGCGTTACCGCCCATTACCATTACGACGTTAGCGTTTTTGATATCCACCCAGTGGTTGGTCATCGCACCGCGACCAAATGTTGGAGCAAGACTTGCTACCGTTGGTCCGTGTCAGACGCGCGCCTGGTTGTCTACCGCCAGCATCCCGAGGGAGCGGGCAAATTTCTGTGTCAGCATCCCGGTTTCGTTGCTGGCACCGGAGGCACACAGCATACCGGTAGAAAGCCAACGGTTTACCGTTACGCCCTGCTCGTTCTTTTCAATAAAGTTAGCGTCACGGTCAGCTTTCATCAGCTTTGCAATACGGGAGAATGCTTCTTCCCAGCTAATGCGCTGCCATTTGTCAGAACCTGGCGCACGATATTCCGGGTAGCGCAGACGGTTTTCGCTGTTGACGTAATCCAGCAAACCGGCCCCTTTTGGGCACAGCGCACCACGGCTTACCGGATGATCCGGGTCACCTTCAATGTGATAAATCGCTTCTCTGGCGTTTTTCGCGCCATCACCCAGGCTATACATCAATAGCCCGCAACCTACGGAACAGTATGTGCAGGTGTTACGGATCTCTTTAGCGCGTAATAATTTGTAGTTTCGCGCCTGAGCCAGTGCTTGCTTCGGGGCAAAGCCCAATGCCGCTACCGTTGTTCCAGCCATACCGCCCGCGCAGATTTTAAAAAATTGTCTGCGACTGACGTCCATTGCTTTCCTCTTTTTTCAGGGGTATTACTGCGCGAGGAAACTAACAGTAAAATTCTGAATCTTTTTGCGCGAAATCAAAAAGAACACGTGTTTGCCACAAAATAATCCGCCTGCGCAAATTGACCTACCTCAATAGCGGTAGAAAAACGCACCACTGCCTGACAGGCCAGTTAAAAAAATGCTATAAAATTCAGCTTAATTTTTAACGGCAAGAGAGACAAAACAGCGAGCATGACACGACAAAAAGCAACGCTCATAGGGCTAATAGCGATCGTCCTGTGGAGCACGATGGTAGGATTGATTCGCGGTGTCAGCGAGGAGCTCGGCCCGGTCGGCGGCGCAGCTGCTATCTATTCATTAAGCGGGCTGCTGTTAATCTTCACGGTTGGATTTCCGCGTATTCGGCAGATTCCGAAAGGCTATTTACTCGCCGGGAGTCTGTTATTCGTCAGCTATGAAATCTGTCTGGCGCTTTCCTTAGGGTATGCGGCGACCCGTCATCAGGCGATTGAAGTGGGTATGGTGAACTATCTATGGCCCAGCCTGACAATTCTCTTTGCCATTCTGTTTAATGGTCAGAAAACCAACTGGCTGATTGTACCAGGATTATTATTAGCCCTGGTCGGCGTCTGCTGGGTGTTAGGCGGTGATAATGGGTTACATTATGATGAAATCATCAATAATATTACCACCAGCCCATTGAGTTATTTCCTGGCGTTTATTGGTGCGTTTATCTGGGCAGCCTATTGCACAGTAACGAATAAATACGCACGCGGATTTAACGGAATTACCGTTTTTGTCCTGCTAACGGGAGCAAGTCTGTGGGTTTACTATTTTCTCACGCCACAACCAGAAATGGTATTTAGCACGCCCGTCATGATTAAACTCATCTCTGCGGCATTTACCTTAGGATTTGCTTATGCTGCATGGAATGTCGGTATACTGCATGGCAATGTCACCATAATGGCGGTAGGCTCGTATTTTACGCCCGTACTTTCCTCAGCGCTTGCAGCCGTGCTGCTCAGCGCCCCGCTGTCGTTCTCATTCTGGCAAGGCGCGCTAATGGTCTGCGGCGGTTCCCTGCTCTGCTGGCTGGCGACACGTCGTGGTTAAAATAATTGCCGGGTCTACGGCCCGGCAGTTAATCAGATAAATTCCGACAATATTAAAAAATAAATTTCAAATACCAGTAATTCACCTTATATC